>DATCKO010000071.1:0-4756 GCA_036562215.1 Haloplasmataceae bacterium
ACCTGTAACTTTAATTCCAAAATCTCCTAAAGAAGCATTTGCAATAAGTAAGTTACCAGTTGCAGCAATAGGACCTGTACTAGCTCCTTGATAAGGTACATCAATAATCAAGTTATTACCTTGAATACCTACTACTTTATAAACTGGACTTGTAGCAGTTGTTCCAGATGAGATATAATCACCAATAGCAACAGGAGCATTAATAGCTGTAGCAGCAGATCCAACTACAACATTACTACCTTTAGTAAAGGTAAGTGTACCAGCAGATCCTGGTGCAGTTTTAGTACCACTATTTACAAGTTCAATTAAAAGAACAGGACGGGTCCAACGAGAATTAATTGCAAGTGCATTTTTATATAAATTAGTTGCAATCTTCTCTTGAGTAGCTGTACCATCTGATTCATATGTGAAATACATAGGTTGATACAAAGAAGATGTTTCTTGCATCATTAATGTATTAAATGATACAGGAACCATGTATAAGAAATTATTCTTAACATCAATTGCTCCAGTTGTACCATTAAATCCAACATAAGCTACTTCATTTACTTTAGGCTCATATCGTTTAATATGATAACCTGATAACTCTGCTGGTGTAATAACTTTAGATTCTACCATAGGAACACCAGCTCCACGACCCATGATAATTTTGATTTTATCAGCAGTTAATACAGTAGTTGAATCAAGGATAACATTACCTTCATCAGTTACTACTACTTCACCTTCTGCTAAAACTAAATCACTTGCTACAGTACCTGCTGTAGCTCCAGCTGAACGTGTGATATTTTTACCTACTAAAAACTTATAGGAATTAATACCTTTTGGTTGTGCTTTCATACTTTTCGTATTTTAAATTAATATTTTTAGTTAACAGTTACAATATACGTATTATTATTCGATTTGTTGCATTGATGGTAAAATTTGTTGATTAGGTTGGCTCATAGCTTCTTTTAACATATCTACAGCAACATCTACAATAGCTTTATGAATAGATTCATCTAATTCACAATTTATTTGTAAATTAGTAGTACCGTCACTATTTAATACAGTTATAATTTCTCTAGGAAACCTTATATATCTTATATAATAATCTATAACTGAAAAATTAGGAGCTGTGATTAATTCATGTCTTTTAGGACTTCTAGGAACTGTTGAATAACCTGTTTGAGGATCTACTGAGATTGGAACCTGACTATCATATCCTGTAATAGTTCTATTAACAGTTAATCTCCACACTAATCCTTCTTTACCATTATAATAAGGTTTTTTAAAAGGGTTTAATATTTGATTGTAATAGTCATTATGATTCATTACAAATACAGGTACTAAATCCGGCTGTCCAGTAGCACAATTATTTTGGTCGATTCTACACATTTCTAAGATAGTGTACATAAATTCTGCCGGTAATTCAGCATATACCCCATTAGGTAAATTCATAGCATCAGTAGTAAAAGTATTAATATTTGCAGAAGCTATTAATGCTGATAATCCTTGCATACGAATTTCAGATTCTTCAAAACCTTCCTTTTTAGTATTTAATATAGAAGATATTGTAGTCTTTACTACATGAAGTTGTGCATTAGATAAAATGATGGACATATCTCTATCAGTAATACCTGGAGCTTGATTTGAAGTAATCTTTTCATATGTCACTAAGACATTTGCGTGCATTTCACTTGCAGTCATATTTGAAACTTATTTAAATTAAAAAAGGAGTTATTTCTAACTCCCTTTTACGTAATTATGAAATTTTAGTTTTATTTAGCTAACTTTTTATATTCATCTACAGCTGCTTCCCATTTCATTCTTACTTGGAAATGTTTCTCAGGATCTCTCAGTAAAGCAAAAATATCATTTACTGTTCCCAGAGGTTCCTCAGCCATAGTATAATATTTCTGACCCATCTTTTTAATTACACCAGCTTTACAAGCATAGTGAATTAATAATTTATCTTCTTTATCAGGGTCATTAGCAGTTGCAATAATAAGTTTAGGATTTTCTTTAACAACATCCCAAACTCTATTTCTTAACCATTTTAAATCAGCATTTGCAGGAGGAACATTATTAGGACTCATAGTAATAATAAAGTCTATAAGAGCTTCTTTATTATCACAAATATTATTAAAGATAGTAATAGCTTGAATCTCAATTTTTCTTTTCTCTTCTTTTACATCAGTCTCAACTGTGTCATCTACTAATGCAAATACAAAATTTTTCAACTTTCTAGAGTGCCAATTTGGAGAGATACCTCCATTAATACTATAATTATCAGCATATACTTTGATAATTTTATAATCTAAAGCATCGTTAATATCTGATAAATCTAATGTTCTTCCAGAAGGTTGAATTACTGCTGTGTAAGGTTGTAATGCATCATAACTTCCATAAGCTCTTCTACCTTTCCAAAAATCAGAACTTGAATTTAAAGGATTTAGTATCTCAGGAGTTACTCCTAACATCCTTGCAAAAAACTCTAGTTCAGTCATAGGTTCTTTAGGGAATTGAGGAGTCCTATATTTAGTTACAGTATCAAAAATTTGTACAAAAGATCCTGTAGAATTATTTCTAGGTAACTCTAATTTTTTAGCTATATCTGGCATATACCCTGGAGGCAATTCACCTTCAAATGATTTGCCATAGAAATTTGCATTATCTGTAATACGTTTAATTTGAATTTTCTTTACAGGTAAGAAATTTTTAAATTCGTATTTAGTAATGTCAGTTTCTTCAATACCAGTTTTAATAGCCTTTTCAAGAATGCTATTCATTTTATTCACATGATCAGTAGCTTTTGATTCTTCTTTAGGTTCAGCAGCTTTTTGTTGAATAGCTTCCATGATTTCCTGTTTAGGAGAAGGTTGTTCTGATTCAGCTAGCATCCCACTTAAAAACTGAGCAGTTTCATTTAAACTTGGTTCAGTTGTTTCTTGTGTATTTTTCTTTTTTGCCATAAAATTTTAATTTAATAATACAAATATAATTATTTTTTATATAAAACAAAAAAAGAGTGAGATTTCTCCCACTCTTCTTATTTAGGTTAGTATAAGTACCATTAAATAGTTTGGTAAGGCATATACAATAGTTTAGTCGGATCTTTCACAACACAACCAATCATATCCATACCATGTACTTCATATCCATCTACAGGGTTAGTTGCTAAAGCACCTTTGCTTAGCTCTTCCCCACCCCATGAGAATGGATCACGCATACCTGGAATATATCTAAAGATTCCATTACCAAAGTTTTTAACTTTTAGTCGATGGATACCTGCTTCACCAACCCAGTCACGTACTAAAATGTTACGAGATGAGTTTAGACCTAATCCTGATGCATGTTTAACTTTGTAACGCTCAGTATCATCAAAGAATGGACGTTGTTTAACAGCAATGTTAACACCATTATAAGATTTGAACTGAGTGAATACTCCAGTCAATGTACGACCTGCACCTCCCATATCACCATTTTCTTTAACACGGGTAGCATCCCAGTTTGGAGTATATTGAGCACTACGAGCTTCAATCCATTGAGAGATGTCTTTTTTACCGTAAGCACCTGTTTCAAGTACTACATAGTATTGATCATCTTGCTTATATGCTAATCCCATTTCAATTGTCATATCAACAATCTTATCTAAGTTGATAGTTGAATATGGTTGAATGTTTGTAGCAGCAATTTGTTTAAACATTCCACTGAAGGTTTGAATAGTAGTACCATTCTTACCATCAAAATCATAGTAAACTTCATTTTGATCATAGTTCTTTTGAGAGAACAAGAAAGCACGAGCTTGTTGTTTTCTAAATTGGTATCTAGCAACTACATCATAGAAGTTAATGAATGCACCTTTCATTGCTTTAGGGTTCTTAGGATCAGTTGGATCAGGGAATCCCATTAACAATGGTTTATTTTGTCCTTTTGCAATTACATCTCCATCTACTGTATATTGCATACGTTGTTTAGCTGCACGAGCTTTTAATTCAATAAAAGTAGTGAAGTGAGCTTCAGTACCACGATCTGAACGGCTTCCTGGCTGGAAGTTAGTCTCTTTAGACCAAAGTGATCCAATGGTAAGTTCAGTTGCAGGTAAAGATTTATTTAAAGGATCATCTGTAACTAACTTAGCTTCATACTTCCAGTTTCCTGCTGCTAATTGTTCTCTTGATACAATTCGGATGTAGTATTCATCAGGATTGTTACCTACGATAATATCGTTAGGATTGAAGAAATCTTCATTAAAATACATGAAGAAATGAGCAGTTGCAGGGATTAAAGTAGGTTTAGCACCTAAAGAATCTTCCCAATCTAGTAAAGGAATATTCTTGTTATTATTACCTGCTATACGCCAGTGATAGAAAGAATCTTCATACTCTAATTCAATAGTAGGAAATTCATTCATCAAATTAATATAATCATCTGACGGTAGATTTTTAAAAAGTCGGGTAAAC
Organism: Haloplasmataceae bacterium; assembly: GCA_036562215.1. Taxonomy (GTDB): domain Bacteria; phylum Bacillota_I; class Bacilli_A; order Haloplasmatales; family Haloplasmataceae; genus CALFRW01. The sequence goes on from DATCKO010000071.1 coordinate 4,443, forward strand.
AATTCACTTTCAATTTGAGGTGCTTGCAATCCCAATTCTCCGAAGTGATATGCTTTCAAAGGACCATTAAATGTCTTTGCACCATATCGAGCTAAAAGTGGAAATAATTCTTGCATGTTTTCTTTAATTTAGTTTTAATTAGTTTCTGTTTTAAATTACTGGTTTTTACGATTAATTTCTATTTAGGTTACATTTTATACATAAATTATGTACAAAAAGTTATTTTTTATTTACCTATTCCTAAAATCTTAGCAAAATCTTGGGCTGTAGCTTTAATATCTTTATCACCACTTGAACTAGAATCAGATCTCATA
>DATCKO010000072.1:0-4216 GCA_036562215.1 Haloplasmataceae bacterium
CATTTAATTCTGGTCCATATTTAAGATGGCTAGTCTTTTATGGTTTTTTAATGATAATCAATTTTGCTTTTGTATATGAATATAAATTATTTAATAAACATCTCTTCGCATCATTTTTAGTAATTGCGATTGGCTTTCTTATTTTTAGTATTAAATTTAACCAAGATTATACATCACAATACTTAGCTATTGAAGGAAAATATCCTAATAGTTTTATCTCTACTGATGAAAATGTGGCAATAATTATGATTATTGCTTATATTGTAATGATTGCTCTCATGATCTTGTTAAATGATTTTTTCGAACTAAGATATTTTCTTATAGCTGAAAGAATCTTTGGTATTTTCTTAATATTTATGGTATGTACTTCTACAGGTTTTACCGCTGGAGTAAAACATACTGATACATATGGTAAAGAAATTAATAAAATGATGCAAAATATCGAACTAGATAGTTACTATACTTTTACAGATTTTCTTTTCTTTAATGATATAGAAAGTACGGATACTATGCAGAATATGGCATATCTATTTGAGTTTCCAGTATATAGTAACTTAAATATCTTTCATTCATTAGTTAATCCTCATTTTTCATTTTACATGGTAGGTCATACAAGATATTTACGAACATTAGAAGTACCTTATCTGTATTATTATTATATGGACCCATCAATAACCATTATCTCTAATGACCTTGATAAAGAAATTAAAAATGGTATGTATGATCCTGAAATGGAATTAGTAGCTCGAAAGGATTTTCCAGAATTGAATACATATTTAAGTATATATAAGCGAGAACCACAATTTTCTATTGGTAATGGTTTTACTAGGTATTATAGTTTTGATTATCAAGCAGGAAGGAATCTTTTTGGTTTTGACTTTTTATGGATGAACTCCTTCTATGTATCAGATGAAGAGATTGAAAGAATACTTAAAAATGAAGGATTTTCAGAAACTAAATTGTCTTTTGTATATACAAGAATTTTAGAAAGACTAGAATATACAGTTGATAAACCAGAAACCAATTTACCAAATTATAATGGAACTTATTATCCTTATACATTTAATATAACCCGGGAAGATACTGAAGCAGTTATTTTTGGTGGTACGCCAAATAACGCCATAGCTTTTTCTGTAGATGCAAATGGGAAAATGGAGCGTTGTTACAATAAATTTTGTTTTGTACCTAAAGAAGGATTAGCGACTATTTATATTAATCATGATAATCCTGCTTTCTACACTATAAATAAGGACTTTCTTGAAGAAGCAGTAAGAGACATTAAAAAATATTCAGCATATGATGTACAAATTGAAGAAGACCATATAAAATCTAAGGTTGATAATGATAAACCAATTATTATGACATATAAAGTAGGATATGCCCCTGGTTGGAGTGTATATGTTGATAATAAAAAAGTTGAAACCTTTCCATCTTCTAGTGGACAATTAAGTTTTATTATTAAAGAACCAGGAACACATAATATCGAATTTAAATATGAAACCCCATACTTAAAACTAGGTATTTATGTTTCCATAGCATCAACTTTAGTCTTTTCTGGACTAGTATATTATAAAATACGAAGAGGTAAAAAATGTTTAAATCTATTGAAAAAATAATTGAAAAATATGATTTAGCTGAGTTTATCAGATTTGTCATTGTAGGTGTAATCGCAACAGCAATTAATTATGTTGTCTATAGATTATTTATACAAATTATTGATAAAAGTATTGCCTATACTATTGGTTATATTGTTAGTTTTGGCTTTAATTTACTTGCTACACATTTGTTTACCTTTAATAAAAAAATCAATGCTCTAAGTACTTTGGGATTTGCTTTAGCCCATTTATTTAATTATCTAGTTCAAGTAGCTTTACTGAATATTTTTACTACATATATAGGTATACCAAAAGCCTATGCTCCTCTACCTGTATATGTAATTGCCATTCCCGTAAATTTTTTAACAGTTCGCTTTGCTATAAAAAGAAGTAAAAAATTAAAATAAATTTTGATTATAGAGGTAAATATGAAAACTGTACAAATGAAAAGTGATGTTACTAATTCTTTATTGGGATTTGGTTGTATGCGTTTCCCAACAAAAAATGATAAGATCGATCGAGAGTTAACTGCCCAAATGCTGGAATATGCATATGAGCATGGTATTACTCACTTTGATACGGCTTATCCCTATCATGATGGTGAAAGCGAAATCTTTTTAGGAGAATTCCTAAAAAGATGGGATCGTAAGACCTTTACCTTATCAACTAAACTGCCTATTTGGTTAGTTAAGAAGTATGAAGATTTCGAATATTATCTTGATGAGCAATTAAAAAGACTTCAAACAGATTACTTAGACTTTTATCTCCTACATGCCTTAAATAAAGAACGCTGGGAAATTGCGGTAAATAATAATATTTTCCAATTTTTTAAAGAAGCAAAAGAAAAAGGTAAAGTACGCTATATTGGCTTTTCCTATCATGATGATAAAGATACCTATCAAAAGATTGGTAATAGTTACGATTGGGATTTCTGTCTCCAACAAATAAACTATATTGATTATGATAAGCAACAAGGCATTGAAGGTTATGAATTAATGGCTAAACGAAACATCCCTGTTTGGGTAATGGAACCTTTAAAAGGGGGAAATCTCGCCAATTTATCTAGTGATATTACAGCTGAATTTAAAAAGGTTCGACCAGATGATAGTTGTGCTAAATGGGCTTTTCGTTATGTCCATACACTTCCGGGAGTTAAATTAATCTTAAGTGGTATGTCATCGCTAGAACAAGTAATAGAAAATATCAAAATATTTGAGAATATAGAACCTTTAAATGATATAGAAATGCAAACGATTGCTAAAGTAAGAGACATGATTAATAAACGGATTAAAATTCCTTGTACAGGTTGTAACTATTGCCTACCTTGTCCTAATGGAGTAGAAATACCAAAGAATTTTAAAATCTACAATAATGCTTACATGTATAATAACCTTAACGCTGGCAAATATAATTATAAGTTTATGTTAAAAGAAGAGGAAAAAGCCGTTAACTGCATTGAATGTCGTGAATGTGTGGGAAAATGTCCACAACAACTTGATATCCCAAATCTATTAGAAGAAGTAAAAATGAATATCGGCGAATAAGAAAAGGCCATTAATTATGGCCTTTTTCCATTAAGTAATAATTCTCCAATTAACCAAGAACACTTTTTATCTTTGTATAAATATTCAAATTAGACATTAAAACGAAAATGTAAAACATCTCCATCTTTTACAATGTAATCTTTTCCTTCTAAACGCATTTTTCCAGCTTCCTTAACAGCTTGTTCACTTTTATAATAAACATAATCATCATAACTTATTGTTTCTGCTCTAATAAACCCTTTTTGAAAATCCGAATGAATTATACCAGCACACATTGGAGCTGTCATTCCTTTCTTATATGTCCACGCTCTAACTTCTTTAGGACCAGCAGTAAAGAAAGTCTCTAATCCTAATAAGCGAAATGAAGACTTTATCAGTTTATCTAAACCACTTTCATTAATTCCTAGATCTTGTAAAAACATCGCTTTAGACTCCTCATCAAGTTCAGCTAATTCAGCTTCGATTTTAGCACAAAGAGCTATTGTCTCGGTTTTTTCTTTATTCGCTACTTCCTTAACAACTTGATAATGTTTGTTACTTTGATAATTTACTACATCCTCTTCACCGATATTGGCAACATAAATAACTGGTTTCATAGTAAGTAATTGTAGATGTTTTATTGTCTCCTTTTCTTCAAGAGTTAAATCTAGTAAACGAGCGGGAGTTCCCTCATTAAAACCTTTTAGGATTTTTTCAAGAGTTATGTATTCTTCATAATAATTTTTCTCTTTCATTTTAGCTTGTTTCTCGATTTTTCCTATACGTCTTTCAACTTGTTCTAAATCCGCTAAAATTAACTCCATGTTAATAGTTTCTATATCTCTTAAAGGATTGACACTTTCCTCAACATGAGTAATATTCGCATCTTCAAAACAACGGACTACTTGGCATATAGCATCTACTTCACGAATATTGGCTAAAAATTGATTTCCTAACCCTTCACCCCTACTAGCACCTCTAACTAAACCTGCTATATCCGTAAATTCAAAAGTTGCTGGTATTACCTTTTGTGGCTTGACTAATTGAGCTAGAACATCTAATCGCTTATCAGGAACTTCAACAATACCAACATTAGGA
>DATCKO010000073.1:0-2503 GCA_036562215.1 Haloplasmataceae bacterium
ATCATAACCATTAAACTCACCATCATATTTAACAAATACTTCATTTTCAGCACTAATACTTCTTTGAACTTCTTGATGTATAAGTGTTCCATCTCTTAAGTTATTTTTTTGAACCATAAAAGGAAGGATATCACCTTCAGAATAAACAAAATCGGTAATATCTCTTACCGAGGCTTGAATGACCTTCTTCATTTATATCACCATACTAATCTTATCATATTTAATTTCTAATCTAAACAAAAAAATGGTTATTTGCGATAACCATTTTTATCATCATCTTCTTTTCCAAATTCTTCACGATAACCTAGTTTTCCAGGGTACTGACTTTGTAAAAAATTGAAGTATTCTTCCGTATCAAAATCTTCTATATCTTCTTTATCTCTAGCCTCTCTAATTAAATCACTTATGAAAACGATTAGTAATAATAGTATTATGACACCTAATATATAGTAACCCATATAATCACCTTTCCTTAGTATCAGTACTATTATTTTAAACTAGAAAAAGTAATTTATACTAAAGAAAGGTTGTTTCAACTTATCTATTTTTCTTTTGTATACCCACATTTTTTATTTCCACAGATGATTTTATCACCATTTATCGTCAAAATATTACCACACTCAGGACAAGTCTCGGCTATTGGCATATTGACTACAATATTTTTACACTTTGGATAGTTACTGCAGGCATAGAACTTTTTACCTTTAAGACGCCCTTTTTTGGTAATTCTTTCTACAAAATGACCTTCTTTACATAGTGGACATTGAATATCAAGTTCTATTAAATCATTTTTGGCTTTTTCGATTTTCTTAATATACTTACATTCTGGATAACCACTACAACCAATAAACTCGCCATATCGACCTTGACGAATAATTAATTGCTTACCACATTCTGGACAATACTCATCGATATATTTTGGTGGTAGCTTTTCCATATGATTATTCGCAAACTCAACCATTGGTATAAAATAATCATAAAATTGTTTTAATTCCTCATACCATACTTTTTCACCATGGGCAATATCATCTAAACTTGATTCCATTTCCCTTGTATAGTTGACATTGATAATATTACTAAAATATTCAGCTAATTTTTCACTAGTTACTATACCTTGTGGAGTTGGATGAAACTTATTATCAATAACTGTTACGTAATTTCGACTCTTTAATGTTTCCATAGTTAGGGCATAGGTAGATGGTCTACCGATACCTAGCTCTTCCATTTCCTTAATCAATTTAGCTTCTGTATAACGGCTAGGAGGTTGAGTAAAATGTTGATTAGCTTTAATCTCAACTAATTCCACTAATTCATTAGGATAAAGAGTTGGTAAAACATTATCTTTTGTGTCTTCATATGCTGAGTATACTTTTAAATAACCATCAAAAATGAGCTCTTGACCATTAACTTTAAATTGATAATTATTGTTTTCAATTATGATATTGGTTTGATTAAGTTTAGCTGGAGCCATTAGTGATGCTAAGGCTCTAATATAAATCAATTTATATAACTTATATAAATCTGGAGTTAAATATTTTTTTATCGATTCAGGTGTTCTCAGAATATCAGTAGGTCGAATAGCTTCATGAGCATCCTGAGCATTTTTGTTTACCTTAAATTTCTGATTTACATTAACATAGTTGTCACCATAATGACTTTTAATGTAATCCTTAGTATCTTTCACAAATTCATCAGCATAGCGAACTGAATCAGTACGCATATAAGTGATTAAACCTATTGGATTACCATCAATTTCTATACCTTCATATAATTTTTGCGCTAAATTCATGGTTTTTCGGGCATTAAAATTAAGTTTTGATGATGCCTCCTGTTGAAGGGTCGAAGTAATAAATGGTGGCTTAGGATTTTTCGCTTTTTCTTTCTTTTCAATACTTCTAACAATATAATCCTTATTTAAGGCTTGTAAAATCTTTTCCGCTTCTTGTAAGGTATTAATTTCTATATTTTCACTATTATAAGCATATAGAGTACTATCAAAATTAATATTATCTTTCGTAAAAACCGCATCAATAGTGTAATACTCTTCAACTTTAAAATTCTCTATCTCTTTTTCGCGGTCTACAACTAATTTTAAAGCCACAGATTGTACTCTTCCTGCTGATTTTGATTTAATCTTGCTTTGAAGTAATTTTGATAATTTAAAACCGATAATGCGATCTAATATCCTTCTTGATTCTTGTGACTTTACTAAATCCATATTAATCGAACGAGGATTATTGATGGCATTAATAATAGCTTTTTTGGTAATTTCATTAAAGACCACACGATAGACTTTCAAATTATCTTCTTTAACTAAGTCTAAAGTATCATATAAGTGCCAACTAATTGCTTCCCCTTCACGGTCAGGGTCGGTAGCAAGATAAACTTTTTCGGCATTTTTTACAGCTTTTTTTAGTTCATTTATTATTTTTTTCTTACCAGCAATTAGGGTGTATTTAGGTTTAAAATTATTCTCTATATCAACACCTAACCCGCCTGGCCC
>DATCKO010000080.1:0-6727 GCA_036562215.1 Haloplasmataceae bacterium
ATTAAAGGGGGTGGGAAGATGAAAATTAATGAGGATTTTTTATTTTTAGAGGAATTAGATGCTGATTTAGTTAAACGTTATCAAATGATTGAGGAGGCTTTACGAAATCGTAATTGTACTGTATTTTTACAGATGCAGGTGTATTTGGAACATTTATTTAAATTTGTATCTAAAAAAGAAGGGTATAATATTAGTCAAACGACGTTGGGAGATTTTTTGAAGAACACATCCATTAAAGATTATTGTGCCGCAAGAATCGAGTTTATGAATTTTGATCAACTCAAAGAAATTAACATTTTAGGTAATACCTATAAACATCAGCGATTATTACCTTTTAATATAGAAGAATTTATTAAATGTATTAGAGCAATTTATGATATCTCTCGTAAAGTCTACAATTATTATAATCGGTTACCTAAGCACACTTATAAACTATTAAACGAAGATTATTATCATCAGTTAATTAGAGAGGAACAAAATAAGACAGAAGAAATGTCTATGTATCGTAGTCAAGTTGATTTTTTAAGAGAAGCGTTAATCGAAAAAGATGAAGAACTCGATAAATTACAGAAAGAAGTAGATGTTTACAAAGAACAACTAAAAAAGATTAATAATAATGAAAAAATGGTAAGACATCTGCAGAAAGAGAACGCAAATCTTAAAGAAAAACTAGAGACCTTAACTAATGATAATAAGTTATTAAAACAACAGTTACATGTGATATATCAAGATAAAGAGAAATTAGCAAAAGAAAACAAATCGTTAAAAGAGTTTAAAGATGCTGTGGAAAAAATTTTGCACAAAGTGGTACTAAACAACCATCTAAAATCCTATGATATTCTCAATTTAAATTATTATATTGATAAATATTTACCTAATACAAAACACATATGAGTCAATTATCATATGTGTTTTGTGTTTGGTAAAAAAAATGGTAGAATATTTATAAAATATTAAGAAATTGTTAAAATTTTGTTAATTATATGATAAAATATTTATACTATTTGCACGAGGTGATTATCTATGTTCGAAGTAAATGAATTAGAATATGCCTTAAGAATGTTAGTAGCATTTATCGCAGGTGGAATTATTGGCTTTGAGCGAGAACGCCATAAGAAACCCGTCGGTTTCCGTACTTATGTGTTAGTTTGTTTAGGGAGTGCGGTTATTACAATTGTTGGAGTGGAAACCGTTCAACAAACTTTAGCACTGGCATCTCATGACCAAGCTATTTATAATGTTTTGAAGATAGATACAGTACGATTAAGTGCGCAAGTAGTTTCAGGAATTGGTTTCTTAGGTGCAGGTACCATCATCCATAATAAAAATAATATCATTAGTGGGCTAACTTCAGCAGCTAGTTTATGGGCAGCAGCGATGATTGGTATTGCGATTGGATATGGTTATTACTTTATTGGTATTCTCGCTACTTTCTTAGTAGAAGTTACACTTATATTAGGTAGTATACGCTCATATTATAATCGACCTCAATCAGTTAAAAATAAAGAAGAAGAATAATGAAGGCAGCACAAGTAGTGCTGCCTATATTTTTTTTGTCATTTTCCGATGTTCAATATTGGCATCAAGAAAGATTTCGCCCTCAGCTTTATAACCTAAGCGTTCATAAAAGGGAATGGCTGTAACTTGGGCGTTAAGCATGGTTTCTTTAATGCCTAGTGCTTTCGCATGCTCTTCAATGGTGTTCATAATTAATCTTCCCACACCTTGTTGGCGATATTCTTTTAAGACACAAACGCGTTCAACTTTACCGATGTTATTGACTATACGAAACCGTGCTGCACCAATAGGGCGATCATTATCATCATAAACAACAAACTGTGTAGCTTCACAGTCTAAAAAATCAATTTCTTCTTCGATAGGCACTTTTTGTTCAATCAAGAAGACTTTACTCCTAACTATAACTTGATCATAAAAATGTTTTTGACAGTTTGCGATTATACACTTCATAAACTCACCTCTTATATCATAAATATTTTAATGTCTTTAACCTCTTTTTTCAACCATAAAATTAATTTACAAAAAAATTATGAATATAAAAGTAATTATGATATAATTAAGACAAGTGAAAAACGTCAATAAAATGTTATTAGAGGTGAAGTATGTTAATTGTTGAAAACATTACGAAAACTTATCGACTTAGTAGAAAACAAATGTACATTGAAAACGCCACCAACCCTCTAAAAGTTGCTGCCAATAATGTTAGTTTTACAGTTAAACCAGGTGAAATTTTTGGTTTATTAGGACCTAATGGAGCTGGTAAAACTACTACACTAAGATGCATTTCAACACTAATAAAACCCGATAGTGGCGATGCTTATATTGATCTTGGCAATGAAAGAATTAGTGTCGTTCATGAAGATGATAAGGCTAGAGGGAAACTATCGTTTTTAACTAGTGAATTAAAACTAGAAGAACATTTTACCCCAAACTATTTGTTTAGTTTTTTTGGACAACTATATGGTTTAGATGAAGAAACTATCGCACAAAACAAAAAGAAGTTATTTGACACCTTTGGGATTAACGAATTTGCGGAAATTAAAGTTAGTCAGATGTCAACAGGGATGAAACAAAAAACCTCCATTGCGATTTCGTTAGTCCATAATCCTGACATCATCATCTTTGACGAACCTACTAATGGTTTAGATGTTTTAACAGCGCGAACGGTTACGGATTATTTAAAAGAAATGCGTAATGAAGGTAAAACAATCGTTATTTCAACACACATCATGAGTTTAGCAGCTAAACTATGTGACCGCATTGGTATTATTATTGATGGTAAGATTCGAAAGATTGGTACAGTTCAAGAAATTCTTGATGAAACTAATACTGATGATTTAGATGATGCGTTCTTTGAAATTTTCAAGAAAGCGAAAGAAGAAGATGGGGGTGAATTAGCATGAAAAATATCTGGACAATTTTGAAGAAAGAGTTAGCACGCGTTTTCACAGATAAGACCATGATTTTTTCACTTTTCATTTTACCTCCACTTACAATCTATCTTATTTACGGTTTAATGGGGTTATCGCTTAAAAATGAAACAGAAAAGATTAATACTTATACACCCACGGTTTATGTTGTGAACGCTCCAGATACTTTTGTTAATAATGAAAAACAAGTAAAGAGTTTTTCTGAAATCGTAGAAGAATATAAACAGTTAATGAAATTAACTGAAACTAATAGTTTAATCGCTAATGCGAATTTCTTTTATATCAATGAAGATGAGTTAGAAGATGCCAAGAGTAAACTACAAACTAAGGAAGTAGACCTCATTCTTTATTTCCCAACTAATTTTATTAGTTTAGTGCAAAATGGTAGTACAAACAATAAACCACAAGTGGAAATTTTATACAACATTGATAAATCTTATTCTGAAAGTACCTATTATGATAGTTTAAGTCTTATAAATCAATATAAAAACACTATCGCTGCTACGAAAATTGATTTGAATGAACTTATTATTTTCGATCAAAAGGTAACTGATGTTGGTGATACGGAAAAAGCGCAAGGACGGTTCTTAGGAATGATCTTACCAATGATACTGATAATCTATCTATTTACTGGCGCTATGAGTGTCGGAATGGAATCAGTAGCAGGTGAAAAAGAACGAGGAACGATTGCGACATTACTTGTTACACCTATTAAACGCAGTGAATTGGCAATTGGTAAAATTATCAGTATATCAATTATCGCTGTCCTATCATCTATTGCCTCTTTCTTAGGGATTGTCGCAGTAATGCCACAACTTACACAAATGAGTGGTGGCGATGAAAATATCATCGGAGGATTAAATTATCAAGTTGGCGATTATTTGATGTTATTTGGCATAATGTTTGTTTCTGTATTAATGTTTGTTGGATTGGTACTCATAGTTTCAACATTTGCGAAAACAACGAAACAAGCAGGTGCCTTAACAACACCACTTATGCTTGTGGTGATGGGAATTTCCTTCTTCAACATGTTTAGCATGGAAGTCAGTCAAAATCCTCTTGAGTACCTAATCCCAGTTTATAACATTGTTTTAGCATTAAAAGCCATTTTCCAATTTAGCATTACCTTCGTAAACTGGTTATTGGCAATATTATCTACAATCATATATATTGTTTTATTAGTTTTCTTAATTCAAAAGATGTTTAAGAGTGAAAAAATAATGTTTAGTAGATAATAATATTAAGGGGTGGTGCAGTAAAAGAAAATTACTAGCGCTTACATTTTGGCTTTTTCTTGAAAAATCAGTTGATTAGTAGTAAAATTAGGGTGGTACAATAATAATGTGAAAAAAATCACATGTAAATATTAAGGAGGAAGAATATGGCTGTTAAAGTCGCTATTAACGGATTTGGTCGCATTGGACGCTTAGCATTCCGTTTAATGTTTAATGATCCAGACTTTGAAATCGTTGCGATTAACGATTTAACTGATGCTGGTACATTAGCTCACTTATTAAAATATGATTCTGCTCAAGGTAGATACAATTTACCAGTAGAAGCAAAAGAATCAGCAATCGTTGTTGATGGTAAAGAAATTCCTATTTATGCTGAAAAAGATCCTAAACAATTACCATGGGGACAATTAGGCGTTGATGTTGTATTAGAATGTACAGGTGTATTCACCGATAAAGAAAAGGCAGAAACACACATTGCTGCTGGTGCTAAACATGTAATTATTTCTGCCCCTGCAAAAGGTGATTTAAAGACTATCGTATATAACGTTAACCATGATATTTTAGACGGTAGCGAAACTGTTATTTCTGGTGCAAGCTGTACAACTAACTGCTTAGCTCCAATGGCAAAAGTCTTACATGACAAATTCGGTATTGTTCAAGGTTTCATGACCACAATTCATGCTTATACAAATGACCAAAACACTCTTGATGCTCCTCACCGCAAAGGTGATTTAAGAAGAGCAAGAGCTGCAGCTGCTAACATCGTTCCTAACTCAACTGGTGCTGCCAAAGCTATCGGTTTAGTTATTCCTGAATTAAATGGTAGATTAGATGGCTCAGCTCAACGCGTTCCTGTCATCACTGGTTCCATTACTGAATTAGTTTGCGTCTTAGAAAAACCAGCTACTAAAGATGAAATCAACCAAGCAATGAAAGAAGCTGCTAACGAAACATTAGGTTACACTGAAGATGAAATCGTATCAAGCGACGTAATCGGTATTACTTATGGTTCATTATTCGACGCAACTCAAACTAAAGTTATGACTGTTGGTGACAAACAATTGGTTAAAGTTGCAGCTTGGTACGATAACGAAATGAGCTATACTGCTCAATTAGTTCGTACAGCTAAATACTTCGGACAATTAATTAAATAGTTATTTTAGTTATAGACATTAAAAGGTTATCAAGTTTACGTTGATAACCTTTTATTTTTATATTTAATGTATTTATATTTCATATTATCCTCCTATTAATGAATAAGATTATATAGATTAATGTTGGTGGAGGAAATATGAAATACCTAGTAGAAGAGATTATTTGGGGTTGGCCATTAATAGTCATATTATTATCATTAAGCTTCTATTTTTCTGTAAAAACACGTTTTGTTCAATTTCGCTATCTTAAACTAATACCAAAACTCTTATTTGAGAAGAATAATAAAAGCAATAAGTTTAGTGCTTTTCAAACTGTTTCATTGATTTTAGCCAATCATATTGGAACGGGTAATATTGTTGGTGTAGCCTATGCGATATGTTATGGGGGACCAGGAGCTATATTTTGGATGTGGATAACTGCCTTAATTTGTTCCTCTTTATCTTTTATGGAAAATACTTTAGGTCAATTATATAAAACTGAGATTAATGGAGAATATCGGGGTGGAACTGCTTATTATATTTATCGAGGAATAGGATCACAATTTTGGGCCTATAGCATCTCAACGTTATTTCTTATTTGTTTAGGAATCTTTATGCCTACAATTCAAGCTACCACCATATCCGAAACACTAAACACGACCTTTTACATAAACAAATTATTGATAGGAATATTAGTGACAGTATTACTTGGTTATGTAATTATCGGTAATGCAAAACGTTTAGTCAGATTTGCGGAAGTTTTAATTCCGTTCATGGCATTCTTTTACATTATCATATCTCTAGTAATTATTATTTCACATTTCAATTTACTCGATGATATCATTAGACTTATCATTAGTAATGCCATAAATAAAAAAGCAATTTATGGTGGTATTATTGGTAAGTCCATAAACATCGGCATGCGTCGAGGGATTTTTACACATGAAGCAGGTATTGGTACTTCCCCTAATATATCTTCCTCAAGCAATGTTAGTCATCCTGTTAAGCAAGGATTATTATCGAGTTTTTGTATCTTTATTGATACGATACTATTATGTTCCTTGACAGCTTTTATTATATTAATTACTAATAAGTACAATATTATAAGTGAGAATGAATACTTATTTATTGGATTACCTAATAAGGGGTACAACGAATTTGTGAGCGAGGCAGTAAACACTGTTTTTATAGGTTGGGGTAATCTCTTTATCACAATTTCTATCTTTTTATTTGGTTTTACAGCTTTATTTGGTAGTTTTTATAATGCCCAAACTAATTTGATGTTTATCTTTCAGGGGAAGAAGTACGAAAAAGCGAATGTTGTTTATAAGATCTTCTTTTTAATTATAATTTTCATTAGTAGTTTTTATAAAGCTGATATTGCGTGGATCATTACTGATTTGGGTGTAGG
>DATCKO010000100.1:0-6716 GCA_036562215.1 Haloplasmataceae bacterium
AAATAAATAGTGTGAGTTAGTTACCCACACTAAAAATTATAGAGCCCTTCTTTTTTAAATATATTTGCATTACTCTATTTAATTAGATATAATTAATACGAACAAGTGTTTATATGAGGGACGTGTTATAAATGTATCAAACTTCATTATTTTATAATTATGAGCAAACTCCTCTAGCGGATAGAGTACGACCACGAAATTTACATGAATTCATTGGTCAAAAACATTTACTTGGTGAGGGGAAAATTTTACGTAACTTAATTGAATCAGATAAAGTAACCTCCATGATTTTTTGGGGGCCACCTGGTGTAGGGAAAACAACTTTAGCGATGATAATCGCTAAAATGACCAAGGCCAAGTTTATTAATTTTAGTGCTGTAACTAGTGGAATTAAAGAAATAAAAGAAATTATGATTGAAGCAGAAAGAAATCGTAATGTCGGTATCAAAACGGTATTATTTATTGATGAGATACATCGTTTTAATAAAGCCCAACAAGATGCTTTTTTACCACATGTGGAGAAGGGAAATATTACACTTATTGGTGCCACAACTGAAAATCCATCATTTGAGGTTAATTCCGCCTTACTTTCTCGGTGTCGAGTCTTTGTACTAAACTCTTTGAGTGAAGAAGATATTATGAGTTTACTAAAACAAACAATTAAAGATGATAGAGCTTTCCCTAATTATAAGATTAATATTGAAGATAATTTATTAAAGATGATTGCCCTTTTTAGTAATGGTGATGCACGAAGTGCATTAAATATTCTTGAAATGTCAGTAAATAGTAGTCCTAACACTCAAGGAGTAATCAATATTTCAGAAGAAACACTTAAGGAGTGTATGCAGAAAAAAGCTTTAATCTATGATAAAAATGGCGAAGAACATTATAATTTGATCTCAGCTCTTCATAAATCAATGCGTAATAGTGACCCCGATGCTGCGATATATTGGTTAGCCAGAATGTTAGAAAGTGGAGAAAATCCCCTATATATTGCTAGGAGGTTAATACGTTTTGCCTCTGAAGATATTGGTTTAGCCGACCCTAAAGCACTAGAAATAGCTGTTGCCTCCTATCAAGCTAGTCATTTTATTGGTGTTCCTGAATGTAATGTTAATTTAGCTCAAGCTGTAGTTTATTTATCTCTAGCTCCCAAATCAAATGCTTTATATATGGCATATAATAAAGCAAAAAATGATGCATTAAATACAATTGCTGAAGGAGTACCACTTCATTTACGTAATGCTCCAACTACATTAATGAGCAATTTAGGTTATGGTAAAGGTTATCAATATGCCCATGATTTTGATGCAAAGGTAGCTATTATGCAGTGCTTACCTGATAATTTAGCCAATCAAAGATATTATCAACCTACGGATGAAGGATTAGAAAAGAGGTTTAAAGAGCGGTTGATTTATATTCAAAATTTAAAAAAGAAAGAATAGAACTCCTTAATCGAAAACATCTAAAATTATATTGGAGTTGATTTAATGTTAAATGACAATATTAAAAAGCAAGTAATTGAGTAT
The DNA here is from genome assembly GCA_036562215.1 of Haloplasmataceae bacterium. Classification (GTDB taxonomy): domain Bacteria; phylum Bacillota_I; class Bacilli_A; order Haloplasmatales; family Haloplasmataceae; genus CALFRW01. Next base: position 1,530 of record DATCKO010000100.1, read on the forward strand.
CGTCAAAAATTACATCAAATCCCAGAAATTGGGTTTCAGGAGTTTAAAACGCAAGCCTATATAAAAAAAGAATTAACAAAGATGGGATATATTGTAGAAGAAGTAGCTAATACCGGTATAATCGCATATAAAAAAGGTATAAAAAAAGGCGCTATTGCCTTTAGAGCTGATATGGATGCCCTTGCCATTATGGAAAAGACCAGTCTTCCTTTTGCATCTCAACATCCCGGTTATATGCATGCCTGTGGTCATGATGGACATATGAGCATCCTTCTAGGTTTAGCTTTATACTTATCAGAATTAGATGTCATACAAGATATTGTTTTTATTTTTCAACCAGCGGAAGAAAACCTAGGTGGTGCTAAAGTAATAGTTGAGGAAGGATATATAGAAAAGTATCAAATCCAAAAAATCTTTGGGTTGCATTTACTACCAGAATTAAGCGAAGGAAAGATTGGATTATCTTGTGGAGCATTAATGGCTCAAGTTGGCGAATTTGATATTAAGATCCATGCTAAATCCAGTCATGGTGCCATGCCTCATAAAGGTATCGATGGTATCTTTGTCGCTAGTCAACTAATTAATAGTTATCAGAGTATTATTAGTCGAAATCTTGATCCTCTAACAGAAGCTGTTGTTACCATTGGTAAAATTTATGGTGGTGAAGCTCGTAATATTATAGCTAGTGAAGTGACATTAAACGGTACGATACGTGCTTTTAATGATGAGGTTTATCAAACAATAAAAAGAAGAATAACTGAAATCAATAAAGGTTTAGAGAAGATGTATTCAGTGGTAATTGATACAGAGTTAAGAGATATGTATCCATCTTTAATTAATGATTATGAATTATACTTATTTATGAAAGAAAATCTAGATAAAAATCAAATTGTCGAGATTAAACCGATGATGATTGCGGAAGATTTTTCCTATTATTTACAAAAAATTCCTGGTTATTTTTTCATATTAGGTACAAAAAATGAAGAATTAGGATATACTCATCCATTACATAGTTGTTATTTTAATTTTCGTGAAGAAGTATTATTTACGGGTATAGAGTTATATATTAAGCTTTGTGAAAAGTTCCATATTATTTAAATAGGGTTAAGATATAGTATAGTAAGGAACTACCTATCGGTACAGTTAAATTATCAAATCCTTTACTACTAAATAATTCTAATAATGTTGCACCTATTGCTACTAAAAAGCTTAATAATATTATTTGATTTGGTTGATAAACCGATAATATAATAATCATTATTATAAAGGATACAATGAACATTGTCATACTGCCAATATATGTTTTACGTTTATAGAGTTTCTTTTTACCCCATAGTTTGCCAGTAATAGTTGCTAAGCCATCACCATATCCAAGAATAAAGGTACCGATAGCACCAATATAAGGTTTTTGTAAGCATAAACAAGAGAATATTACTAATATGATTAAAGATAAGGGATAGTAAATTGTCCCTAAATCTTTTTTATTTTCTCTTTCTATACCTTTAACTAAATTATAACGAAATGATAAATAGTTAAGGAATGTAAAGGTAATAGGAGCTATTAAAGCAATTATATAATTATCGAATATGTATAAAACAATAAAATACCAGTTAGATATACCGATATGGATAATCTTACGAGTGAATTCCTTATTTACATATTTTGGTAATATTAGAGCGATAATAAATAAAAGAACTAGTAATAAGTAGGATAAGAATAAACCTAATAGATTCATATTTACACCTCAATTTAGTTTATGCTTAATTCAGAATTACAACCTCTACGACACTTGACAAGAATTTTGAAATTAATTATCATATATTTTGAAATATTAAGGAGGTATTTATATGAGTAATGTCAGAGAATTTAAAACAGAATCCAAACAACTATTAAACTTAATGATTAACTCTATTTATACTCATAAAGAAATCTTTTTACGGGAGTTAATATCTAATGCTAGTGATGCGATAGATAAATATCATTTTTTATCACTTCAAGATAACTCCTTAACCAAAAATGAAGATTATGAAATTAGAATTGAAGTATCAAAAGAAAAGAAAACCATAACCATTATTGATAATGGAATTGGTATGACAGAAGAAGAGTTAGTTGACAATTTAGGTACGATTGCTAAATCGGGTTCTAAATCATTTTTGGAAAAACTACAAAACAATAACAACAATAATAATATTACTTTAGATATTATTGGTCAATTTGGTGTTGGTTTTTACTCTGCTTTTATGGTAGCGAAAAAGGTTGTAGTTAAAACAAAATCACCTTTTTCTGATACGGGATTCCTATGGGAATCAACTGGTGAAGATACCTATACTATTGAAAAAACGGAAAAAGCAGATCACGGTACAGAAATTACTTTATATTTACGCGATAATCAAGATGAAGATGAGCGTTATGAAGATTATCTAGAGGAATATAAAATTAGACAATTAGTCAAGAAATATTCCGATTATGTTCGATATCCAATCCGAATGGAAGTAACTAAACATGTTCCTAAAGAGGATAATAAAGATGAATATGAAACAATTACAGAATTAGAGACCTTAAACTCCATGATTCCGATTTGGAAGAAGAGTAAAGCAGAGATTACAACAGAAGAATTAAATAAATTTTATCAATATCAGTTTCATGATTATGAGAATCCGATAAAAGCGATTCATATGAATGTTGAAGGTGTTTTAAATTATAACGCCCTAATTTTTATTCCTAAAGAAGCACCTTATGATCTTTATTCTGATAAATATGAGAAAGGTTTACAATTATATTCTAAAGGAGTATTTATTCAAGATAAATGTAAGGAATTAGTACCAGATTATTTAAGATTCATTAAGGGCTTAGTTGATTCACCAGATTTATCATTAAATATTTCTCGAGAAATATTACAACATGATAAACAATTAACTAAAATAGCTGCCAACTTAGAAAAGAAAATCAAAAATGAGTTAGAAAAAATGTTGGCCAATGAAAGAGATAAGTATATTGAGTTTTTTGAAATCTATGGTGTAAACCTTAAATATGGTATCTATGATATGTTTGGTGCTAAAAAAGATTTATTAAAAGACTTAATCATCTTTAAATCTTCTAGTAAAAAAGAATATACAACTCTTAAAGAATATGTTGAACGTATGAAAGAAAATCAAGAGTTTATTTATTACGTCACTGGAAGTAATATTACTCAATTAGATAAATTACCACAAATGGAATTACTAATTGAAAAAGATTATGAGGTACTTTACTTTACTGATGATATTGATGAGTTTGCGATTAAGATGATGCAGGAATATGAAGGTAAAAAGTTCAAGAATATTTCTAGTGGTGATTTAAATCTCGAATCCAAAGAAGAACAAAAAGAGATTAAGAAACAAGAAAAGACATATAAAGATTTACTAAATTGTATCAAAGAAAGCCTAAGTGATAAAGTTAGCGAAGTAAAACTTTCTTCAAGGTTAAAAGATAGTGCTGTTTGCTTAGTATCAAGTGATGATATATCTTTTGAAATGGAGAAAGTTTTAGCAACGATGTCTGGAGCTAAGAATAGTGTCAAAGCTAAAAGAATTTTGGAAATTAATCCGAAACATCAATTATTCCAAGCTCTAGAAAATCTATATTCCAAAGATAAAGAACAAATAAAAGATTATGCTGACTTATTATATTCTCAAGCTTTACTAATAGAAGGATTTAATCTTGAAGATCCAATCGCTTTTTCGAATAAAATGTGTGAATTAATGGTTAAGTCTATAAAATAATTATATGGTTATAAAAAAAATAAAGTCAAGAAATTCTCGGATATTTCTTGGCTTTTTATCATATTATGATAAATTTCCCGATATATTTATATTGAGATATTGGTAAAGGTGATATTATGGGGAGGAAAAAGTAATTAATTTATATGCCGATAATATTACAGTAAGTTTTATACCCCAATCACAAAAGAAAGATAAAGATATAGCTACAAGTAAAAACGATGAGAAAAATAGTGATAAGGTGATTGGTAAAAGTAAAATTATTGCCATCCTTTTAGCTTTATTTTTAGGACGATATGGCATACATAAGTTTTACTTAGGTAAACCAGCATTAGGGTTATTATACTTAATTTTTTCTCGTTTTCAAATTGTCTTCTTTTTAAGTATTTGCGATGCTTTTATATATTTGTTTATGGATCAAGATACTTGGTTAAAGGAATATGGATATAAAAAAAGAAAATATAAGAAAGAAAATGAAAAATGATATATTCATTATAATATATCATTTTTTAAATTTGTAGTTGAAACTATCTAATCTGTTTGTGATATGTTTTGAATAAAAATTAAATTGTAAATAATAAAAATGTATAGTATGATGATTTTGGAACAAATAAGGTGAATCTTGAGAAAAAGGAGGAAAAACATGTTTAATATTAAAAGAACACTATTTCGTCGTTTAGATAAAGTTAAAACTTATCGTAATCCATTATTGAGGTATCAATATCATGATAGATAAAGACTTAGTAATTATTGGTGGTGGACTAGGGGGCTATGAAGCCGCTATAATAGCTAGTAATAAAGGGTTAAATGTTGCCCTAATCGAAAAAGATGAAATTGGTGGAACTTATCTAAATCATGGTTATATTCCTACGAAAGCGTTATATAATAGTGCTTTTTTTTCTAGAAACATAAAAAATTGCAAAGAGCTGGGGTTTAATATTGCTGATTTTACCATCGACTTTCCTACAATTCAAAAGCAAAAACAAGAAATTGTCAATAGATTAAGAAGCAATATTATGATGATGTTAGATAAAGCGAAAGTAGAAGTTATTAAAGGAATCGCATCATTTAAAGATGAAAACACTATTGAAGTAAAATGTGAGGAAAATGTTTTAGAGATTTCAGCAGAGTATTTTATTATTGCGACTGGTTCAGAAGAAAATATCATACCCATTGAGGGGTATGACTTAAAAAGAGTTTTAACAAGTAAAGAATTACTTAATATTGAAGAAATCCCTAAGAGTTTAGTTGTTATAGGTGGAGGAGTTATTGGTGTTGAATTGGCAACTATCTTTAATGAATTAGGCTCTAAAGTGGTTATTTATGAAAATTTTGATCGTTTAATTCCTTTTTTAGATACTGATATTTCTTCACGTTTAGAAGTATATCTAAAAAAAATAGGAATTGAAGTCATCACTTATGCCTTAGT
>DATCKO010000111.1:0-4523 GCA_036562215.1 Haloplasmataceae bacterium
GTTATATAATAAGTGAAAAATCTTTCATAATCAAAAATACGATAAAGAAACCAATAGAATATAAAATTAAGTTCAAGATAAGTTTTAGAGGACCTTTTATAAGACCTTTTATATCACCACTTATGATATCTAAACCTAAAAATAATATGATAAAAAATAAATATTTATTTATATAATCAACAGTTATATATTTTGTTACATCAACAACTTTACTAAGTCCAAATGGTAAATTACTGGCAAAGACATTTAGTGTTGTAGCGTTAATGAAAGTACTAAATACCTTTTGAAAAAGCACGATAACTACCGCAAACCATATTAATTTTAATAATGCTTTCATAATGGCTTTCCCCCTATTACTTTTAATGATGATTAAATTATATAATAATAGTCAATTTCTGTCAATTATCGTTATTTACGAATTAAATAAATCCAATTGTTCATATTTTTGTTCTACTTTGACATTTTCTTTATCTTTAATGTTCTTATTACTAAAGACATTAATTAAATTAGTGGTAATTTCGGTAACGGCAATAATTGCTTCATTATTTTGGAAAGCTTCATATAATTTACCATTACTAACTAACTCTGATTCATAATTGATATTATTGAATAAAGTTAGATAGGTATCGAGTTTTTCAACCACAAAAGGCTCATTAGCACCAATAAATAGCGAACCGACATATTTATGATTATTTTTCTTAAGTCTTTTCAAGGTCATCATACCTCGATTAGTTCTTACAGAGAATGGAAGTTCAGAATATTTTATTTTCTTTATATAGCCCCTATTAGTTAATAGTATAAGATCATATAATTCATTATATAGATAATTAAAAGCTACTACTTCATCATCAGTTTTTAAGTTAATACTTTTTACACCAGCAGCTTTTAATTTTGTAATTGGTATTTGTTCTTCATTATATTTATTTAAATAACCATTTTGCGTAACGATTAAACAATCACGGTTTTTATTATCTGATAAATAGACGTTTATTAACTCATCATTCTCTTTTAATGTTATAGCACTATATGTTTTATTATTTCGGGTTGTTTCAAATTCTTTTAACTCACAGCGTTTTATATAACCATTTTTTGTAGCCATCACTACTAAGTATTTTTTATTAAAATCTTTGATCGGAATAACCTTAATTATGTGTTCATTGGCTTCAATACGAATAAGGTCATTTATATGTTGTTTGAATTCGGTACTTTTTACGATTTCAATTTGGTGAACATTAAGATAAATATAATTTCCATAATTGGTAAACAATAACAATTTATCTAAAGTATTTACGATTAAATTAGCGATAATGTAGTCTTTATTCGAAACACTAGTATTATCAATGGTCATTTCAATTCCTTTTGGTCTAAAGGTCCTAATATAACCATGTTTAGTAATATTTAAGACCACATTTTCCTCCTTAATCATTTCTGTTTCATCGATTTGAATATCATCAACCATACTTTGAATTTCTGATTTACGATTACTTCCATAAGTCTTACGTATTTGGTCTAGTTCCTTAATGAGGACATGAATTAATTTTTGGTCATTATTGATTATTTCTTGTAGTTCACTAATATATTGTGTTAACTTGTGTGCTTCTTCTTCTAGTGAATAGATGTCGGTAGTTGTTAGGCGATATAGTTGTAAGGTAACTATAGCTTCAGCTTGTTCATCTGTAAAGGCAAATTTTTGAATAATATTTTCTTTAGCATCCTGTTTATTTTTAGAGTTTCTTATTGTTGTAATTACCTTATCAAGGATGGATATCATTTTTATTAAACCATCTAAAATGTGCATTCGTTTACGTGATTTTTCTAATTCATAATGTGATCTTTTTAAAATTACCTCTTTTTGATGCTCTATATAAGCATCTAAGATATTTAATATACCTAATTGTTTAGGTTGTTTATTATGAATTACTACCATATTGAAATTATAATTTATCATTAAATCGGTATTTTTTAACAAGTAATTGATGATTAACTCTTTATTGGCATCCTTTTTACAATCGATAACGATTCTTAAACCTTCTTTGTCTGATTCATCACGACATTCATCAATGTCATCTAATTTTTTACTTAGACGGATATCTTCAATTTTTTTCAAAATATTAGCCTTATTAGTTTCATATGGAATTTCAGTAATAATAATTTGATTATTTTTTTCATCAAAATGATATTTACAACGTATGACAATTTTACCTTTACCTGTTTCATAGGCTTGTCTTATACCATCGATACCTTGAATAATTCCCCCTGTTGGAAAATCAGGTCCAGGAATGATATTCATTATTTCATCTAATGAGCAAAGTGGATGTTTACAACGATAAATCGTTGCTGAAATAGTCTCCTCTAGATTATGTGGAGGAATATCTGTAGCATATCCAGCGGAAATTCCTTGCGAACCATTTACTAGGATATTAGGAAAGCGTGATGGAAGCACAACAGGTTCAGTATCTGAATCATCAAAATTTAAAACAAAATCAATAGTATATTTATCAATATCTCTTAACATTTCCTCTGCGATTTTCGATAATCTTGCTTCAGTATAACGCATAGCTGCTGGTGGATCATTATCAATACTACCATTATTACCATGCATATCAATTAAGATTTCCCGCATCTTCCAATCTTGACTTAAACGAACCATTGCTTCATATACAGAAGAATCTCCGTGAGGATGATAATTTCCGATTACATTTCCTACCGTTTTGGCAGATTTACGATAAGGTTTATCACTTAGATTCTTTTCTTTATACATGGCATATAGAATACGTCTTTGAACAGGTTTTAAACCATCTCTAACATCAGGTAAAGCACGGTCCTGAATGATAAATTTAGAATAACGAGCAAAGCGTTCGGCTAATAATGATTCAATATTTTCATCAATTATGTTGCTTATTTCTTGAAACTTTTTTACCATTATTCTCTCTCCTCTATTCCAAAATTATCTTCTAAGGTAAAAGTGACATTGTTTTCAATCCAAACACGTCTTTGTTCTACTTTATCACCCATAATGATGGAAAAGTAGTAATCTGCTTCAGCAGCATCTTCAAGACTTACTCTTATAAGGGTTCGCTTTTCTGGATTCATGGTTGTTTCCCATAATTGATCAGAATTCATTTCCCCTAACCCTTTAAAACGTTGTATAGTGAAATTACCTTTTAATTTACTTTTTATTTGTTTCAACTCTTCTTCATTATAAACATATTTAATTCCCGATTTACTACTTATTTTATATAGTGGCGGAAGAGCTAAATAGACTTTTTGATTTTCAATTAATGGTGTCATATATCTAAAGAAGAAAGTAAGTAGTAATATTTGAATATGAGCTCCATCAGTATCAGCATCGGTCATGATAATGATTTTATCATAATTGACTTTTTTGATATTAAAATCAGAACCAAAACCAGCACCAATAGTATTAATTAATAAATTGATTTCTTCATTTTTTAAAATCTCATCAATTCTAGCTTTTTCTGTATTAATAACTTTACCTCTTAAGGGTAATATAGCTTGATATCGTTTATCTCTACCTTGTTTAGCACTACCACCTGCAGAAATGCCCTCGACGATAAATAATTCACATTTTTTATGATCTTTACTTTGCGCTGGGGTTAATTTACCATTCAAATTGACATTAGTTTTAGCTTTCTTTCCTAAACGGGCAATTTCACGTGCTTTGCGTGCTGCTTCACGGGCATTAGCAGCGCGAATTGCTTTTGTTACAATAGTTTCTAAGACAATGGGATTTTTCGTGAAGTAAAATGTAAGCTCATCAAAAAGTAAGCTTTCAACAGCACTTCTTGCTTCTGGAGTACCTAATTTACTCTTGGTTTGTCCTTCAAATTGAAGGAGATTTTCAGGTATTCTAACTGAAATAATACATGTTAATCCTTCACGAATATCAGTACCTTCAAAGTTTTTATCTTTCTCTTTTAAGAAGCCATTTTTACGAGCTAATTCATTAATGACTTTTGTTAAAACAGATTTAGTACCAATTTCATGAGTACCACCATCTTTAGTTCTAACATTATTGACAAATGAAAGAAAGTTCTCTGAATAGGTATCAACATACTGGAAGGCAAAATCTATTTCAATATTTTGATTAACACCTGATATAAAAGCTACATCATGAAGTGTTTTTTTATCTCGATTCAAAAATTCAATAAAAGCTTCTAATCCCTTTTCATAATGATATGTTTCTTTTCGACCTATTCTCTTATCTTCTAAAGTGATTTTAAGTCCTTTAAGTAAATAGGCTGATTCTTGTAATCTTTCTTCTAATATCTCAAATTTAAATTTATTTGTCGAAAAAATCGTACTATCAGGTTTAAATCTAATTGTAGTACCTGTTCTATTCGTTTTTCCAATTTCTTTTAAAGGAAAGATTTTTTTACCGCCCTTTTCAAAACGTTGTAAAAAAACTTTATTATCTCGTCTAATCTCAACTTCAAAAAACTCTGATAAGGCATTAACAACACTAGCACCAACCCCGTGAAGACCACCAGCTGTCTTATAAC
>DATCKO010000113.1:0-11633 GCA_036562215.1 Haloplasmataceae bacterium
TTTAAGACTGTCGCCAGTGTTAAATCTTTTTCTAAACTAGCTGCTAATATCATTCCTTCTGACTTTTCCCCTCGCAAAACTACTGGTTTTAAATTTGAAACAACAATTACTTTCTTATTAATTAAATCTTCTGGCTTATAATAATCAGCTATTCCAGAAACTATTTGTCTTGTTTCATATCCTAAGTCTACTTGTGATACTAATAAGCGATCGGCTTTAGGATGTTTCTTACAAAATTTGATTTCTCCTACACGTAAATCAATTTTATTAAAATCATCAATGGTAATCTCTTCTAGGTCTGGTTTAGAGATTGCCTTTTTTTCAGAGCTTAACATATTTCCTCTAATATACTCTATTTCTGTTTCTATATCTAATCTAGGAAAAATAGGTTCTGGGATATTTATAACTTTAACATTATTAATATAACCAAATTTTTTAATTGAATTATATTCCATTAATTTTTCTTCTGAAATACCTAATTGTTGGAATATTTTTTGTGGTGTTCTTGTTAGAATTGGACTTATCATTATCGCTACAATTCGAAGTGTTTCACATAAATGATAAAGTACAGAATATAGCTCCTCTTTTTTATTTTCATCTTTAGCTAGTACCCATGGTGTTGTTTCATCTATATATTTATTAGCTCGCGATATAATCGCCCAAACTTCTTGAAGTGCTACAGAAAATTTTAATTTATCCATAGCTTCTTCATAATTAACTATTTTGTCCGTAATAAAATCTCTTAACTCTTTATCTAGATTTGATATTTTACTCGGTTCAGTTGTAATCTTACCCTCAAAATATTTATTAAGCATCGATATCGAACGATTAAGTAAATTACCTAAATCATTTGCAAGATCATAATTAATTCTTTCTACAAAAGCTTCTGGAGTAAATAAACCATCAGAACCAAAAGGTAATTCTCGAAGAAGGAAATAACGAACAGCATCAATACCATAACGATTAATTAAAACATCAGGATATATTACATTTCCTTTTGTTTTTGACATTCTACCATCTTTGGTTAATATCCATCCATGAGCAAAAACTTTTTTAGGTAAAGGAAGATTTAAAGCCATTAACATAATTGGCCAATATATCGTATGAAAACGAACAATTTCTTTACCAACTAAATGAACATCAGCTGGCCAATATTTTTTGAATAATGAATCATCATCTGATAAATAACCTAATGCAGTTATATAATTTGATAACGCATCAATCCATACATATACGACATGTTTAGGATCACTTGGAACCTTAATACCCCAATCAAATGAAGTTCGAGATACACATAAATCTTCAAGACCAGGTTTTATAAAGTTATTTATCATTTCATTTTTTCTAGATGCAGGTTCAATAAAATCCACATTTTCTTCATAGTACTTTAATAGACGGTCTGCATATTTACTCATTCTAAAAAAGTAAGCTTCTTCTTTAACTAGATGAACTTCATTACCACAATCAGGACATTTATGGTCAACTAATTGTGTCGGTGTAAAAAATGCCTCACATGGTGTACAATACCATCCTTGATACTCACCTTTATATATATCACCTTGATCTAATAATTTCTGAAAAATTTTTTGAACAACTTTTGTATGTCTAGTTTCTGTTGTCCGAATAAAATCATTATATTCAATATCAAGACTCTTCCAGACTTTTTTTGCTTCTTCCACAATAGGATTAATATATTCTAATGGCGTAATTCCTTTAGCTTCTGCCTTTTGTTGAATTTTTTGGCCATGTTCATCTGTGCCTGTTAAATAAAAAACATCGTAACCACGAAGATTTTTATATCTTGCTAAAGCATCTCCCGCTACAGTTGTATATGTATGGCCGATATGAAATCTACCACTTGGATAATATATTGGTGTAGTAATATAAAATGTTGGTTTATTCATTTAATCATCTCCTTATTATAATAATAAATAAGCCCTAGCTAAAATAGCTAGGGACGAAATAACCGTGGTACCACCCTAATTTGTCTTAAAAAAGGCACACTCGAAATCTTAACGCGATTAACGTGTTATCTTAAATATTCGGATAACCAACTCCAGAACCATCTTCAATAATTATTTCTTACCTCTTTCCACCATATGAGGCTCTCTATAAAGAAATTAACTATCTACTCTTTCCTTCATCGTCTTTATTATTTTAAAATTTATATCATATTTTATATTATGTCAATACTTTTTAATTATTTACTTCATTTAATTTATTTATCTTGAATAGCTGCAACACCTGGAAGGGTTTTTCCTTCTAAATACTCAAGTGATGCTCCACCACCTGTCGAAATATGGCTAAATCGGTCTTCATAACCAAATTGAATAGCAGCTGCAGCACTATCTCCACCACCAATAATGGTTGTAGCATCTTTTAAGTTGGCTATTGCTTCACAGATGTCTATAGTACCTTTAGCGAAATTATCCATTTCAAAGACCCCCATTGGTCCATTCCAAACTACTGTTTTAGCCCCATCTAATTCCTTCGTAAATAATTCAACAGTTTTAGGACCAATATCAAGACCCATTTCATCATCTTTAATATCCGTTACATCAGCATATCGGAAACTAGAATCATTATTAAATTCTTTAGCTAAAGCAGCATCAATTGGTAATATAAGTTTTCCTTTAGCTTTTTCCAATAAAGATTTTGCTAAATCAATACGGTCTTCTTCACACAATGATTTACCGATGTTTAAACCTTTAGCTTTTAAAAAGGTAAACATCATACCGCCACCAACTAAAACTTTATCGGCTTTATCTAATAAATTTTCAATAACACCTATCTTATCAGATACCTTAGCTCCACCTAATATTGCCACATATGGATGTTTAGGATTATCTACTGCTCCACCGATAAAGTTGATTTCTTTTTCCATTAAAAAACCCGAAACACATTCAAGATGTTCTGCAATACCTACATTTGAAGCATGATCTCGATGAGCTGTACCAAAAGCATCGTTAACAAAAATATCACCTAAACTTGCCCAGTATTTGCCTAATTCCTTATCATTATTCGATTCTTTTTTACCATCAATATCTTCAAAACGTGTATTCTCAAATAATAAGACATCGCCATTTTTTAGTTCATTAATCGCATCTTCTAATACTTTACCTCTTGTTACTGGTATAAATTTAACTTCTTTATTAAGCAATTGGCTTAATCTAGTGGCTACTACTCTTAATGAATTTTTAGCCTTATCTTCTTCTGTTTTTACTTTTCCAAGATGAGAAAATAGTATAGCTTTTCCACCTTTATCAATTATATAGTTAATGGTTGGTAACGCTTGGATAATGCGATTATCATCGGTAATTTCACCTGTCTTTTTATCGATTGGTACATTAAAATCGACACGTACTAAAACTTTGCGTCCCATTAATTCCACATCTTTTATCGTTTTTTTAGCCACTTCAATTCCTCCTTGATATTATTTCTTATTTAATTATAATTGGCGGATTTATTAATTTCAATTAATTTGTTCAAATAATCACAAGAAAGCGTTTTACCTAATTAATTTATATAGTTCATATAATAATTGCATTGTCGCCCGCTGACGTACTTTATAGCGATCTCCGCCATAAATATTTTCAAAAACATAAGTATTTTGCTTAAAACAAATTGCACTATAAACTAACCCCACTGGTTTCTCTTTAGTTCCACCACTAGGACCAGCTATACCTGTTATACTAAGACCAATATCAGCATTGCTTCTTTCTTTAATACCTTTAGCCATTTCTATGGCTGTTTCTTTAGATACTGCTCCATATGTATTTAAAGTTTCTTCTTTAACCCCTAAACGCTTAATCTTTGCTTCATTACTATAAGTTACCATACCTTCTAAAAATACTTCTGAACTACCTGGTACATCAACTATTGATGAGGATAACATACCACCAGTACAACTTTCAGCAATGGATATAGTCATTTGCTTATCTTTAAGATTTTTAACTATTATCTCTTGAATTGTTAAAGTCCAATCCCCAATGATAAATTCGCCTAAAATATTTACAAAATCTTCACAACATTTACTAAATTCTTTTTCGTAATTTTCCGTAGTAGTTAAAGCATAATCTATTACGCCTACATTAGCATACGGTGCTATTTTAACATGTGGATACTTAATATATAAATCCGTAATTAATGGTTCAGAATCCGATTCACCAATATTCATTAATCGATAATGTTTGGTTAGGGTTTTTAAGTCATTTCTATTAATTAAATAAGGAATTACCGTTTTCATCAACATAGGTTCTAATTCTTTTGGAGGTCCAGGTAAATTAATAACTACTTTTCCCATCTTTTCATAAATCATTCCAGGAGCAGTTCCATTATTATTAGGAATGATTATTGACTCTGGTATAAAATATGCTTGTTTGATATTTATATTAGGCATTTTGCGCCTACTTAAAGTAAAATAGTTTTCGATTTGTTTTAGAATATCTTCATAAATAACCATTTCTTCATTAAAGTATTTTGCACAAACTTCTTTTGTTAAATCATCTGCTGTTGGACCTAATCCACCACAAGCAATAACAACATTACAATCTTCATAAGCATAATCTAAACCTTTAAGTATTTCTTCTACATCATCTCTTACTGATAAATGTTTAGTAACATGAATACCATTAGCTTGTAGTAATCTAGCAATCATTGAACTATTAGTATTAACAACTTTGCCTTCTATAACCTCATCACCAATTGCTAAAATCGCAACTTTCATTATCTCACCTTATTTTTTCCAACATTCTAAAGTTTTATTATAATATCTAGTATTATCTTTCTTTTTATATTTTATCGCAAAATCACGTTGTACTTCAAGAAATTTATCGCTTAATATAATAATCACTATTATATTCATGAAAGCCGCAATTCCTACACCAAGGTCGGTTACTCCCCATACAAACTCCATATTAAATATGGAACTTAAAAAAATCATAACTAAAAAGATTGTTTTATATATAAAATTAGCTTTATTAAAACTTTTTTTATGTGAAAATAAAAAGATTAAATTCGATTGTGCATTATAAAAACTACTAAATAAAGAGGTATAAGCAAATAAAAAGATCGCTAGGGAAACAAAAAATGGACCCCAATTGGGTATTACGGTATTAATTGCTTCACTTACAAATGAGTTATAATCTTGTCCTAATAATCCAATATATAATACTTTATTACCATCTATTACATTAAAACAATCGGTGATAAGTATCATAAAAGCTGTAGCACTACAAATTACAATCGTATCAATAAATACACAAAATGAGGACATTAATCCTTGTTTAAATGGATGATTTACATCAGTTGATGCAGATATGTTAGGCGATGAACCAATTCCCGCTTCATGAGAAAACACACCTCTTCTAACACCTATGCTTATAGCACTACCAATAATACCTCCATATAATGATTTCTTATTTAATGCACTATTAATAATTAAAATAAGAACATCATCCAATTTACTTATATTAAAGACAATAATTATAAAAGCTAATATAAGATATGATATCGCCATAAAAGGTACAAGCACTTCTGCGGTATGGACAATTTTACGAGAATTTCCATAAATTATAACACCTAAGGTAATGGTTACAAAAAGCCCAATAATTACTTTACTAATATGAAAAGTTTTATAAAATGTCGTAGCAATAACTGCTGCTTGAATAGTGGGCATTAATAACCCTAAACAGATTAAAAAGATCAAGGCCATAACATATGCCCATGTTTTTGAACCTATACCTTTGAAAATATAATAAGCTGGTCCACCACGATATTCACCATTTACTTCCGTTTTATACATTTGTCCTAAAGTATTCTCTACTACTGATAAACTTGAACATAGTAAGGCGGTAATCCACATCCAAAAAACTGCTCCTGGTCCCCCATACATAATTGCCATGGCTACACCAACTATATTACCAGTACCTATATGATTCGCAAGGATTAAAGCTATTGATTGAAAAGCTGAGATTTTACCTTGATCATTATTTTTCTCAAATAACAATTTAGGCATCAATTTTAAATAACGTATTTGTGCAAACCTAGTCCGTATCCCAAAATATATACTCGTAATAATAAGAACGAGCATTAACGGATAACCCCATATAATAACTTCAATAAAATATTTCATTTATTACCTCCATAAATCATAACTATCACTATCTTATTCATGAAGGTAAAGAAATTATGTTTAAATAAAAGATTAATTTAAAAAATCAGCCGAAGCTGATTTTTTATCTTTCTATTAAATCACCAAAATACTTAACTGTACGAACTAATTGAGCTGTATAACTCATTTCATTATCATACCAAGCTACTGTCTTAACTAATTGCTTATCATCAACAGTGATGATTTTAGTTTGAGTTGCATCAAATAATGAACCATAAGTAATACCGATTACATCACTAGATACAATTTCATCAGTTGTATAACCAAAAGATTCATTGGCTGCTTCTTCCATAGCCTGATTAATTTCTTCTACAGTAACTTTTTTACTTAAAACAGTTGTTAATTCTGTTAAAGAACCAGTTATAACAGGTACTCTTTGAGCACCACCATCTAATTTACCATTTAATTCTGGTATAACTAAACCAATAGCTTTTGCAGCACCTGTTGAGTTAGGAATAATACTTGCTGCTGCTGCACGAGCTCTTCTTAAATCGCCTTTTCTATGTGGAGCATCTAATGTATTTTGGTCATTAGTATAAGCATGAATAGTGGTCATAAAGCCTTGAACAATACCAAATTTATCATTTAAGACTTTAGCCATAGGAGCTAAACAGTTTGTTGTACATGAAGCACAAGAAATAACTGTTTCTGTTCCATCTAGTATATCATGATTGACATTGTAAACGATTGTCTTCAAATCACCTTTAGCAGGAGCAGAAATAATAACATGTTTAGCACCAGCTTCAATATGAGCTTCAGCTTTAGCTTTATCAGCAAACATACCTGTACATTCTAAAACTACATCAACATCGAGTTCTTTCCAAGGTAATTCTTTAGGGTCTTTCTTAGCGTATATCGTTACTTCTTTATTATCAACAACTATTGAAGACTCTTTAGCATAAACAGGTAAATTATATCTACCTTGTGCTGAATCATATTTAAGTAAATGCGCTAATGTCGTAGCATCGGTTAAATCATTTATAGCCACAATATCGAAATTAGGGTCATTAAACATTAAACGGAAGGCTAATCTACCGATACGTCCAAACCCATTAATAGCAACTTTAACTGCCATTTATAATCCTCCTTTATCATTTCAAATACATTATCATTTTACTACCAAAATATCCCATTTTCAAGTATAGCAGATAATGTAAGCGTAATCATTATTAATTATTTGCATACTGATTACTTATTAAACATTATTTTTTCACTTCTAAACATCTTTTGAATAACGAAAACTAACAATAATGTATATATGGCAGTAGATACTACAGTTATAAGACCATTTGTTATACTTAATTCAAATTGGAATAAAGCCTTTAAGGCAATTACTATATTATACACAGGTATTATATATGTAGTAAAGTTTTGGGTTAATTCTATAGAAAACATATTTAAGAATGCTGCTCCCATGACAATTAAATATAATGGCATAACAAGAGTACTAGCTTGTTTAGTTGATTTAGAATAAGTTGAAACGATTACGATTAATGTCACAAAGAATAATACTGCAACAATCATAATTAAAAGAAGCATTCCATAATCACCTAAAGAATAATTTCCATTAATACCTTCATTAGTTTCCGCAATTTTCGCAAATTGAGGTAATACAGCTAATAAGCCCAAGAAGGAGGCAATAGAACTTAAAACCGCTATAATAGAAATACTGACAATTTTACCAATTGCTAGTTCACTTCTTTTAATTGGTGTAACTAATAAAGTGGCAATCGTACCCCGTTCTTTTTCACCAGCTATTGATTCAATACCTATTCCCATAGCTCCAGCCATTAGATAAATAACTAGTAATAATGGCATTATCATACCTATAATAGAACCTTGAGCTTTCTTCTCGTCACCAATTCTACCTTCTTCTAAACTAAAAACATTTAATTTATCTAATTCTACTCTCGTTCCTGCAATCTTCATTTGGTATGTGGACATTTTATCAATAAAATCAGCATAGGTATTTTGCGAGTAGGTATTATTAATATTATAATGAAGGGTAATTAATCCTTTTGTATCATTCAAAACGTTTTCCTTAAAATTAGGAGAAAACTCGATAATCAAATCAGCCTTTTGCTCTTCTACTAAATCCTTCAAGTCATCTATCGTCTGATTTTCTTCCATAGTCTTAACAGTAAATTTCAAACCTGTTTCTTTATCTTGAAAGCTTTCTAAATAATCTAAAAAGCTTTCCACTTCTCCCTTTTCTCCAGTAATTTCACTTGGAGCATTTACGACATAAACAGTAGATACATGAGATTCAATTTTTTCAGTTTGCTTTTCAGCTGACATCCCCATTAAACCATAAATTAAATAAATCGTTAATGGTGGTATTAAGAATAAAGATAAAATCATTCCTCTATCAGTGAATACTCGCGCTAATTCTTTTTTAATTATTGTCCATATATTTCTCATCTAATATCCCTCCATCCTCTTCTTTTACCTCTTTATATATTTTGAAGAAGGCATCGTCTAAATCAGTAGTGTTAGTAGCGGTTAAAATTTCTTGTAATGTACCTACGGTTCTTATCTTTCCATCAATTATAATTCCGATTCGGTCACATAATTTAGCAGCTACTGACATAATATGAGTGGAAATGACAATTGTTTTTCCTTCATCTCTTAATTGCTTCAAATAATCAGTAACCGTCTTAGCTGTTAAAACATCTAAACCATTAGTAGGTTCATCGAAGATAACTATCTCTGGATTATGAACTAAGGATACAACTATTGAAGTTTTTTGCTTCATACCGGTTGATAATTGGCTTACTTTAACTTCTTTAAAAGCATTTATACCAAATATCGAGAATAATTTCTCTTTATTTTTTTCAATTTCTTTTTCATCCAAACCGTATAAACTACCAAAGAAATTAAATAGATAGTTAGGAGTAAAATGGTCTTCTAACTTTAATTCACTTGTTAAAAACGATAAATGACCTCTAGCTTTATCTTCATCATGAACAACACTGATATTATCCTTGCCAACAAAAATATCTCCACTATCAGGTTTGATTAAGGTAGAAATACATCGCAATATCGTTGTTTTACCTGCACCATTAGGTCCTAATAAACCAAAAATCTCTCCTTTGTTTACTTCAAAACTAACATTATTCGCTGCAACTTTTTTAGCTACTTTAGTATTCTCTAAGCGCATTTGTTTTTTGCTTAGTTGATAAGTTTTAGTAATATTTTCGACTCTTAGCATCTTTTTCACCTCGTTTTTATTATATATATAAGTATATTACAAATTTTTATTAAAGGCAAAATGTTTTATATATTTATTTACATATTTATAAGTTTTTATATCTTGAAAAATTATCTTAGAACTTATAAAATAGTGATAATATGGAAGGTGATTATATGTACTGTATTATCGCTCATGAGCAAAAACATTTTTATGATCAAATAATAATTAGAAGTGAAGTATTTTTAATAGAACAAAATGTTCCTATTAAAGAAGAAATCGATGAGCTTGATAGAGAAGCAATCCAATTCATTGTATATGATGAAGATACTCCAATAGGAGCAGCACGATTTCGCATTATTGATAATTATGGGAAAATAGAACGAGTTTGTGTCTTAAAAACTTACCGTAACCACGGGGTAGGAAGACTTATTATGAATACTATAGAAGATTATGCTAAAGAAGAAGGAATTAAACAACTCAAACTAAGTGCTCAGTTAACTGCACTACCTTTCTATCAAAAGCTAGGATATACAGCCTATGGAGATATTTACTTAGATGCTAACATCAAACATCAAATGATGAAAAAAGATCTATAATAAAAACTCGTGATTCAAATAATATGAATTACGAGTTTCTTTATTATTCTTCATTATCTTTATTTTTAGTTTTCTGTGGTCTATTATAGTAATCTCTAATACTACTAAGAATTAAAGTAATCTCCACGAGAAAAGTAGCCATTATTCCAATAAAATAATATCCATAACCAATCGCAATCCCTATCATTGAAGCAGCCCATAAACTAGCAGCAGAGGTAAGACCACTAATATTATTACGGTCATGAATAATTGTTCCAGCTCCCAAAAAACCAATACCAGATACTACTTGAGCGCTTAATCTTACTGGGTCAGCACTAACAATATCATGTTCATTAGCTAACAATAACGCTCTTTGAAAGGTTTCTACACCAACCATAGTAACTACTGCTGATCCTAGACACACTAAAACATATGTCCTAAATCCTACAGGCTTTTTATGTCTTTCTCTCTCAAACCCAATTATCCCACCAGCAATAAAGGCTAGTAACATTCTTAATGCATATTCCAATTCCGTACCTAGCATAATATCACCCCAAAGTTGTTAATATAATTATACATATTTTAACATAAAATTAACATTTTTTTAACAATTAATTAATAAAATATTAATTTTTTATTTAAATCGTAAAAATCTTCTTTAAAATCTTCTTTAATTTAAGACGTAGATTATAAAAGATGGCCTTTATCAATAAAAAACCATCTTTATTTTACTTAATATTTACTAAGTCTATTTACAAATAGCAATCAATAATTCTCTTAAAACTTTACATGCTACAGCAGTAGATGCACCAGTATGGTCATAATGTGGCGATAATTCCATAACATCTGCTCCTACAACATTTAATCCTCTAAATTTTAGAATTGCATTTAACAACTCATGAAAAGTTATTCCTCCTGGTTCAGGTGTACCTGTACCTGGGAAGACAGATGGGTCTAAAATATCTAAGTCAATAGTTATGTAAACTGGTTTATTTCCAATGGTTTTTAATGCTTCATCTAACCCTTGAGTATTATATTTATTTTGGATAACATGAGTTTTAGCCCATTCAAACTCTTCTTTAGCTCCCGACCGAATACCAAATTGATATATCTTATTATCGCCTAATATTTCCCATGCTCGATATAATACATTAGCATGGGATAATTTATGTTCATAATATACATCACGTAAGTCGGTATGAGCATCAAAATGCAATATATACATATCAGGATACTTTTCTGCAACAGCTCTTATAGTACCAACAGTTAAAGAATGTTCTCCACCAATCATGATTGGTAATTTTTTATCCTCTAAGATTTTTTTAGTAAAATCATGAATTAAATCAATCATGGCTCCTACATTACCAATTGTTGGTACTAAATCTCCAGCATCAAAGATAGCTTTATCGGTTAAATTTTCATCTTGATAAGGGCTATATACTTCTAGTCCATATGATTCTTGACGCATAACTTGAGGAGCAAAACGAGTTCCTGGTCGAAAAGATGTTGTACCATCAAAAGGAGCTCCAAAAATTACTGTATTAGCCTCATTATATTCACTATCACAGAATAAAAAAGTTAAGGTACTTTTTTTCATTATATCCTCCATTTAATTAAAATAATTTTAATAAACTAAAATATTAATATATTCATTAGTCAAATCTTCTGTACCCGTTACTAAACTTCCTTTAGC
>DATCKO010000122.1:0-3493 GCA_036562215.1 Haloplasmataceae bacterium
GTTATAGACAAGTATTATAACGGGTAATATTTTTTCACTATAAAAATTAAATTGATATGCAAATTAACTTTAAAAACATTAAACCAGGCGAAAATTCAAGTTATCTAGTACCAGGTATTTACAAAATGACTATTACTAATGCTGAATATCAAGCAGCAGGTAATAATAACAAAAAAGCATTTTTAAAAATTACATTTAAAGCTTCTACTGGCGAACTAAATGAAAAGTTTTTTATAACCGATAATGTTAAAACACATGAAAGGCTTCAGTACCTTCATACAGGATGGTTCGGTCAACCCTGTGATAAAGAATTTTCATCTATTGATGAAATAGGAATGTATTTTGAAAAACTATTAAAAGCTAAAGGTTCAAAATATAGTCATATGGTGATTGTGGGTGGTACTGATAATGGAGAAAGAGTTTATTCCAACTTACCTTACTTATTCATAGATTCCACATCTTCTGAAGAAAAGGTTTTTCAGCCTAATACAGCTGAATGGGCTAAATATGTAACCTACAAACCTAACCCGTCTCTGAAAACTGATAGGCCTGTTGTTTCATCACCGGACTTACCTGATTCTGAAGTAGCTAGCTCAGACAGCAGTTTTGAAGACGATTTACCATTCTAATTAAAGCCCCATTAATTTGGGGCTTTTTCTTTCTTAAAATTAAAACATTAATATTATGACACTTAAAATTGGTATTCCAGCTTATAGTATGAATGATTCACTAGGAGTTCATAAAGATTATATTATTTTTGCAATGAATTATGGAATTCCTATTATACTTTCACCTTATGAAAAGCCACGAACAGATCTAGATTTACTAATATTACCAGGAGGTGCAGATATGAACCCTTCTCTGTATAATGAAGCTCCACACCCATATACACAAAATACTGATGTATTTAAACATTATTTCTACACACATCATTTAGATACTTATATTAATCAGAGAACACCTATATTTGGTATTTGTCTAGGATTTCAAATGCTGTGTGCTAAATTTGGTGCAAAAATAATTCAACACAAGGCTTTACGCTGTAGTAAACCATACGATCCTTTTAGCCCACTTAATAGAGATTGTAACGAGTTTTTTGTTGATACAATTATATATAAAACTAAAGATTTTACGAAACCGGTGCCAAATTATTCAAATACTTGGAGTTATGATGCAGATAATAGTCAATCCCATAATATAGCAAAAATAGATGTAAACTCATATCATCACCAATGTGTACTGAGTTTAGATAATACCCCATTAATAGCTGTAGCTAAAGAATGCTATGAAGATATAATAGAAGCAATGGTACATACAACATTGCCTATTGCTGGTGTTCAGTTTCACCCAGAACGAGCTTGTAATATTGGTTTGGTTAAAAATCTCATTCACTTTATAACCAATAGAAAATAGTATGTTTGATTTTAAAACGATACTGCCTACAACTATTACAAAAGACACTATCTTTCGTGTTCTAGGGCAAGAAAACGTTTTTCGTTATTATTTTGGTGAGTTTAAGCTACATAAAGCTTATAATTCACCATTCTATGACGATAAAAATCCATCTGCTTCTTTCTATTATAATAAATCAGGGGTACTTATATTAAAGCACTTTAGTAATAGATTTCCTGATATGAATTGTATTGACTTTGTTATGTGTTTATTAGGTTTATCATTTACTGAGGCTTTGAATAGAATATGGTCAGATTTAAATAACACAGACTTAATTAGTGAGGAAGAAATACAAAAGCTATATAGATCAACAACAAAACAAGTACAGGTTAGTTTACGTCCTTACACTACAGATAGTTTAAAATACTGGAAGCAGTACTATATTACTAAAAAAGAACTACTTGATGATCATATTTATCTTGTAGATACGGTGTTTGTAAATAAAGTCCCTATAAAATCTGAATACTATTCTTATGTAAAAATAGAAGATAATTATTTAAAAATTTATACGCCTGAACATGAAAACAACAAATATAAATGGTTATCTTCTGTACCCCTTAATTTCCCGTTTGGAAGAAGCTCAATAAAACAATCTGAGTATAATATTGTGACGAAGTCATTCAAAGATCGCTTAATTATAAAAAAATTTACAGATCAGGTTATTAACCTACAAAATGAAAGTGAACATTCCTTTTTAGAGGCCGATCAAATCTTACTTTTGGAAAATGCCCCAAAAAATTTCATTTGGTTTGATGCTGATGAAGTTGGTAAAAAAGCAGCTTTATTTTACAACAAGTTTACACCAGTGTTTATACCAGACAAAGATTATACTATATTAAAAATTAAAGACCCTTCAGATTATGTTAAGTATTATGGCTTGGATTTATTTGAAGATCTTTATACTGATTTAATCCTCAAACGAATATAAATTTCATTCTTATGTTTTATTTAAATATTCATAGATATCTGCATTATATTGTTGTTAGTTTCCATATTTCCCCAACAAATCACTCAGTATTATTCCACACCATTATATTTAATGTAATACCGTCGGAGATACATTATGATTCAGAAGAAAAATTTATACCACCACCACATAAACCACCTCATGTCTATGCTGAGGTAGCAAGGCGTGTTATTGACGAACATATTTTAGTTAATTAACAACCCCGCATAAATTTCATTCTTATGTTTTATCTAGATATTAAAAGATATACTAATTATGTTGTTGTTTATTTATATGCTTACACAACAAATCGCTCAATGTTCTACTACACCATTACACTTGTTGTACGACCGTTGGAGATACATTATGATTCAAGAGAAATATTAGAACCGCAAGGCATATTATCTCGGCTCAATGATAACGTAATAAGGCGTGCTATTGACGAAAATGTTTTAATTAATTAATCACTCATGCAAAACGGTGAGTGGGTATCTCACTATGAACGAAAAAGCATTATGAAAGAAGAAGCATTAAACTTAGTTGAAGATTTAAACAACGAACTCCAAGAACGAGGTGGTTTAGAGTATTACTGTCCCTTTGAGTTTAAATCGTATGGCTGGAATAACTCAGCAATTTACTTTATGGGTGTTGTTTTATGGACCGAAGACAATGATGAACGTGAATACATAAATGAAACTGACGAAAAAGAATCACTTAGAACTTATGTAATACGAGAAGCTGAAAAAATTTTGAAAGACCTTAATTTGAAAATGAGTGCTTTTTTGCCGATTAAATAAAACCTGTATTATGATTAATATTCTACCAGTAAATGACTTAAAAGAACATATAGAGAGTTCAATATGTGAGTGTAACCCAAGCGTGGAATTTGAAAACGGAGAGATGATAATTATACACAACTCTTACGATGGGAGAGAGTGGATGGAAGATTTATCAACAGAGCAATTAGCATTACTTAATGCTACTTCACACAACTTAGATAATACAATTTATGAAAACACGCAATTATTTATTGTAGGTTTTAATAAAGGTGAATTAAGTTTAGAAGATTTGTTGGAAATGTTAAAACAAGCTGAA
>DATCKO010000125.1:0-5412 GCA_036562215.1 Haloplasmataceae bacterium
GAATATAAATGTCCTAATTGTAAGGAAGTTTATCACCCATGTAAGTTAATATAACAAGTAATTATGGGAGGAAAAATGTAAAAATTAAACACTTATTTAAAATATTCACAATAACTCGTAAGATAAGGAGTGATAATATGAATATAGTTTCTGTAAGAGAAAAACCAGAATATAAAGATATCGCAATTAATTATTTTCAAAGAATATGGGGGAATGAAAATAGTAATAAGGTATATGAAGATTGTATAACACATTGTATTGATACTCTATCTCCATTACCACAGTGGTATTTATTAATGGATAAAGAAAAATTAGTCGGTTGTGCTGGTCTTATCACAAATGATTTTATTAGTAGAATGGATCTATATCCTTGGTTATGTGCTTTATATATTGAAAAAGAGTATCGTGGTAATGAATATGGAGCATTATTAATTGAGAAAGCAAAAAATGATGCAAAAAGTCTAGGTTATAAATATTTATATCTTTGTTCTGATCATGTAGGGTATTATGAAAAATATGGGTTTACGAATATTGGGATTGGTTATCATCCTTGGGGAGAATCCTCCGGAATTTTCCAAATCAAATTATAAAATAATTAGACATATTTTATAATTAAGTATAGAAAATATGTCTTTTTTAATATATACTATTAGTGGTATTATACCAAATAAATAATAGAGAGGGTGATCTTATATGATTTTAAATCGTGTAAGGAGGGCCCACGTTAATTGACCCTCCAAATTAAGATGGAGGTCTATATTTTGTTAAAACTAATTTCTATTAATGAAGAGATTTTTTATGATGTATCTAAGTGTTTAGAAGTAATTACTAAAAGCTATCAATACTGTAAGAATAATACTCGGGTTATTGGTATTACAAATGATAATCAATTTATTGGTATCGCCATAATAGAAGAGAGCGAAAATGATTCTAATTGTTGTGACTTACATGAGTTTTATGTTGACAAACATTATCAAAATCAAGGATGGGGTACAAAAGCTCTAAAACTTATTATTTCTCAATTACAAGATGAAGGTAAATACCACTTAATGAAAGTAGGTATTAAAAAATCAAATATTTTGGCACTTAAAGTTTTATGTAAAATTGGTTTTCAGAATATTGGATTTAATGATACTACTGATACTATCAATTTTATATATTATTTTAGAAAGAATGAGAATAATGAGAATTATTCTGATGTGCTGATTACTAACTTTTTAGATTCTTTGTTTCAAGAAGCTTTTAAAAAGTATTTTACTGAATTAAATGTTAATCTAGAAGACTGGGATGCTCTTTTTAAGGAAATGAATGAAGAAGAGGGCAACATGTCTTTTGTGAGAATGAACGATAATAAAGAAATTATTGGTTTTATATTATTTCAGCCAATTAAATTTTCCAGTTGGTTTTTTGAAGAAACATATGGTTTTATACGTGAGTTTTGGGTAGCTGAAGAATATCGAAATAATAAACATGGTTCTGAATTACTTAAGACTGCTGAAAAGTTTTTATGTAATCAAGGAATATACAGTTTTATTTTAACAACAGATACTAGTGAGCAATTTTATATAAAACATGGCTATGAAAAGGTAAAAGGATGTATTGCTAAGAATTATGATGATGTATATATAAAAAGAATAAATAACTAATAATAGAAATGATTATGATTAGTTACCTATAGGTAATTTTTCATAATCATTTTTCAAATTATTATATTTTAATTATTATTTTGATATAATTAACTAAATTGAGAAAGGAGAAGTATTAAAAGATGAAGAGATTAAATATTACTTGGGAAGGTATTACTGATACTACTGGTTATCTCTTTTCTTTTGCGAAATCATTATCTACAGTAGTTAAAAACAGTCCATTTAGTGATTTATCAGAAGATATAGTGGCAACTAGTGGTTTTGCATTTCGGATGTGGGTTGCTTTAGACCTTTGTCCTAGTGCTATGAGTATTTGGGCTTTTAATCAACAAAAACCTTGGGTTGAAAATGGTGGGTTAACTTGTGATTATATTGAACGATTATGGGGAGAAGAGAGTATTGAGGAAAGTCGACTAAGCAAAGCTTTACAAATGATTAAAAGGTCAATAGATAATAATATGGCGGTTATTAGTTGGGATATTGGTATGCCTGAATGGGGACTAATTATCGGTTATGATGATGAAACTCAAAAACTTCTCACTTTATGTATTACTGGTGAAGAAATGGAAATTGATTATGCAAAGTTAGGTAAAAATGAAATACCTATTCTTAATGTCCTAGCAATCACAGGTAGAACAACTAAACCAATAGAAAATATTATCTCTGATACTTTAGTATTAGCTAAGAATCATTTAAATGGTGAAGAATGGTGTGAAAATTTCATAGGACTAGCAGCATATAAAGCCCTTATAAAACATTTTGAAGATGAGTTTAATCCGAATATATCATGGAATATGGAGTATTACTTAGGTACTTATGCAGCTCTTAAGTGGTATGCTTGGCGATTCTTTGATAAATATGGTCTTACTGAACTAAGAGATTTATATAAAACAGTACATTTATGTTGGCAAGAAGCTTTTGAATTAAAAAAATCTACAGATTTATCATCTATAGATAATAGACAAAAAATAATTGAACTATTGAAAACAGCTGAAAATTGTGAAAAACAAGCAGTTAAATTGATGTAATAAGGAAGATGTATAATGAGAATAATTATATCTCCTGCTAAGAAAATAAATGTAGATACCAATTCTTTAGATTATTATCAATTACCCCATTTTATAAAAGATACGGAAATATTATTGGATTATATAAAATCTTTAAGTTATGATAAACTAAAATCCATATGGAATTGTAGCGATAAAATAGCACTTTATAATTATAAATTAATCAAAAGTATGGATTTATATCATAATTTGACACCCGCTATATTAGCCTTTGAAGGTATTCAGTATCAATATATGGGACAAAAAGTATTTACATCAAAAGAATTTGCTTATCTTGAAGAACACTTACGTATCATATCAGGTTTTTATGGGATATTACGCCCCTTTGATGGAATAACTCCTTATAGGTTAGAAATGCAAGCAAAACTTGGAGGTATAATAGACTCATTATATGAGTTTTGGAATCGAAAGATTTTTGATTTTTTATTTAGTGAGACCAATTGCATTATTAATCTAGCATCTAAAGAATATAGTAAATGTATCTCTAATTATTTAGATGATGATAAAAACTTTATTACATGTATTTTTGGAGAATTGCATAATGATAAAATAGTTGAAAAAGGAACATTAGTAAAAATGGCTCGAGGAGAAATGGTAAGGTTTATGGCAAAGAATCAAATTAAAAATATAGATGATATTAAATGCTTTAATAGCTTAAATTATAAGTATATAGAAGAGTTATCAAATCAAAATAATTTAGTTTTTATTAATCAAGTAGTTTATGAAAAATAATATCATCTACATATTCTCCTGTGGATTTTTTATGATGTCTTAATACTACACCAGATTTTATAAAACCTAGTTTTTTAACAACATTTAAAGAAGCAATATTATCACTATAGACATAGATTCTCGCAATATTAACACCTTCTTTTTTCATTTCTTCGAGAGCATAGTTAGTCAGTTTAGTTGCTAATCTCATACCCCTAGCTAAAGGATGTGTAGCACATGATAAAAAAACCGCATGTGCTTTTTCTATTGATAGATCTCTTCTTCCTTTAACCATACATAAAACTTGAGGTACTTCTTCATTAGAAACAGCGACATAAGTTAAATTTGCAGGGTTATCTATATAATTATTGATTTCCTCTTTATTATTAATTTCCGTAAAAGACATTTCTGCTTTTTCATCTTTTAATAATTGAATTAAAGACCAAATACTATCAACATCACTATTATTTACTTTACGAAAAATATAGTTCATATAAAACACCTCTTCATATTAAAAAGCTTATCAAATTGATAAGCTATTTTGCTTCTTTTTTGCCTTTAAAGATTTCATATAATTGGTCAATAATACCACTATTAGATGATAAGGAAATATTTCCTACCTTATCACATATTCTTTCAATATATTCTAATTCTTTAAGTTTATATAATGTTTCATTTTCTTCCATAAGTTTAGCAGTGTTTAATAAACTTCTAGTTGATGCGGTTTCTTCACGTCTAGTAATAACATTAGCTAGAGCTTTCTTTTCCGCAATTAGGATGGTATTCAATATATCTCTTATTTCACCAGGTAATATGATATCTTTTAGACCTGCTTCAATAAATAAAGCACCATATTCCTTTTCTTTAGGTTTTACAATTTCTAATATATATTTTCCTACTTCATGTTTTTCCGCTAATAATTCATCTAAGGTTTTAGTAGATACATATTCTCTTAAAGCTAACTGCATAAATAAATATAATTGCTCATCATAATCTTCAAACTCCATAGCAACCTTAAAACTATCCATAATTTTATAGGTAAAGACAAAATTCATTCTTAATGTTACTTTATCTTTAGTTAATAATTCTTGACCGGTTATTTGTAGAGTTTGCGTTCTTAAATCAAGACATTTAACATTAACATCATTGATGTTAGTGAAGAAGTAGTACTTTCCAGGTTCTAATAATTTTGCAAATTTACCATTGACTTTTAATATTCCTACATAGCCTTCTTCTACAACATATGCTTGAATTATTCCATGGTGTTGGTTATTACGAATAAGGGATTCTATGACACTTTTATCGATACTTTCTGGTACATAAATATATATTGTATCTACTATTGTAAAGGTATGAACATAAGGTTCTTTAAAAAAGGTGTAGGTACCAGGAGTTAATATTTCAAAGAATAAACCATCTATATAATGAAAGGCTAATTCATTTTCTTTTACCTGAATAGAGGTAACCATATTGATAAGTTTTTGTTTATTCTTTAATGTTTTTAGTTCAATACCATATTTTTCAAGAGCAAACTTCTTATTTATAACAACGACATTTTTATTTCTTGATAAATAACGATATACTCCAGCAGGTAATACTTTTTGAAATACCTGCTTTTTAAAATATAAACCAATTTCGTTATTAGATACAATAAATTTCATAAATATCCCTCCTATTAATAGAAAATATTAAGTTAATACTTCAAAAGTATTCTACGGATAAATTATTAAGTAGTAAGATATATTCACGGACACTTAAGTGCTGGCGAATATAAATTAACTACGGTATCCTAATTTATGCAAGGTAAAATACTTTCTTATTAATATAAAAATATTAATGGAAGTATTAACTTAAATATTTTTAGAAAATTTTCCCTTTTCTTTAATTTTTAAGCAACCAGCTTGTTAGTCTTGCATGACTCGGGAATCGAACCCATGAAGTCAATAATTAAATCCCGGCATACAGAATAAATAGAATTTACCTGCACC
>DATCKO010000206.1:0-1616 GCA_036562215.1 Haloplasmataceae bacterium
TATCGATAACACCATTGTTGATTATTACTATCTTGATGGTGAACTAAGTTCATTTATTTATGAGATAAAAGTAAATAAATATCGTGATAAAGATGGAGTTAATATTACCGAACATGATATCTACTATCATTTAACTCCCAAGTATAACTGTTTCTATATCACTACATTGATTAGAGAAAATGGTGATCTTAAAGAGTTAGATAGCAGTACTGCAACATGTACGGATTTTATGGCTAAAATCTCCCATTCCATAGGCTATGGTTATAAAGATAGCAAAGTAAATGAAAAGATAATTTTTAATGTTAACTTTAGTTTTATGCCCAAATTTATAAGCTATGAGGTAATTGAATATGACCAAAGTCACAATAAACTTGTTTCTAAGACAATTACCTTAGATAATATCTCTGATGAATATATCATCCAACAAGACACTGCCTACTGTAAAATCATATATCAGTATTTAGAGGGTGAGGTTAGTCAAAGTGATGTTAAAATAATTGATCACAAAGATATCATTAATGGCTATACTGAACGTTTTTATACTCTAACTGAGAATGATGAACGAGCATTTTACATTATTCAGTTCAAAGTTGAACCAACAAATAGTTAAAAACATAAACAAAAGAAGATTATATTCTGATATGATCCCCTTAAAGTAGACAGTACTAAACTACCATATGCAGTAAAGCTGAAATTAGATGATGATAATTATGATTATTACATCATAAATTACGATTTAGGTATTAATAAAGATGTAACATTAACTAGAAGTATTTATATAAAGAATATCCATTCCCATGTTGTTTTTAATGAAAGTGAAACGATAACAGGTGATTATTATTTTGACTTAGATAAGTATCAATGCGTCACTTATAGTTTTGTTTTCTATAATGACAAAGATGAGCTAGTAGAAGGTACACCCGAAACCATTTGCGATGATAAAAAAGAAATAACCTACATAGCCAAAAACTTTACATATTATATTATGTTGAAATTTGTAGATATTGATTATCTTGAAAGCATTGAGGTAGTTGAATTTGATGCTGAGTATAGCAAAATCGATAATTACATGATAGATGTAACTAGTAATGATATTCCAATAAACATCTCAAAGGATACCTCAAATTTACTCTTAAATATGAAATACATTGACAAGAACGGCGAAGCTTATTATGTACGTGAACTTATTAATCGCAGTAAAATCGAAAGTAAAGCTAACAAAATGTACAATTACTCCACTATCAGTCTCAATCAAAATAATGAACGCCAGATAATAACACTAAAGTTTACAACAGAAACTGAGGGGGAAACAGCGTGAAAAGAGTATATTTAGCGATTATATCCTTAACACTTATGTTTCTACTTTCAAGCTGTAAATTAGTATTAACATCAGAAATAACAACAAAAGAAAGAAGTATAATAAGACCTCTAACGAATTATGTAGGTGTAAAAATAACCTTATACAATCATTCTCTTATCGATAACACCATTGTTGATTATTACTATCTTGATGGTGAACTAAGTTCATTTATTTATGAGATAAAAGTAAATAAATATCGTGATAAAGATGGAGTTAATATTACCGAACATGATATCTACTATCATTTAACTCCCAA
>DATCKO010000126.1:0-11359 GCA_036562215.1 Haloplasmataceae bacterium
TATTGATGGAAATTGCATGATAAACAAAATAATTATTTCCTTCTCTAACTACTAAACCATCAATACCTTTTTTCTTAAGTTTTTCTAAAAAGGTATTCGCACTACTTTCATCATAAAAGTGACCAGTTTGTAAAATGAAAACATCGTCATTATAATTTACAGCGTTAGCATAGATTGCTTCATTTTTTAACATACTACTCCCTAATAAATTACCAAAAACAATCCCTACTATTAAGGCTATAATAATGTTAAATATAATTGTGGAATCAGAGTTAAACCATTTTCGCATTCTATCACCTCTAAATTATATTTAACATACCTACATTTCAGAAATTATCATTCTTTGTCAATCGTTTTAAAGTAAGCAATTACTCGTGAAATAAAATATAATGAACCTGTCACTAACAACAATTCTTTATCATTAATCTCCTTAATTTTCGTATTTAGTACATTAAGATAATCTTCATCATAGTTAATATTCATTTTATTTGTCTGTTCATATAAGTTTTTTGCACTATTAGCCCGATAAAAGGCAAAACTCGTTAAGGTAAGGGTTTTACTTATCGATTGGAGTAAACTAAGCATTTTTTTAGTGTCTTTATCTTTTAAAGCAGCAAAAACAGTATGAATAGTATACCCTTTTTTAATATAATATTGCATCGTTTCTACTAAGGTTGTCACACCATCAATATTATGCGAACCATCAATAATTACTAGTGGTTTATGACTAATGATTTCTAGACGACCGCCCCATTTAGCATTTTTTAATCCATTATATATATATTCATCTTTAATAGACAATTTTCGTAAATCCATTAAATATTGATACATTTTTAGTGCAAGATGAGCATTAGTTATTTGATGAAATCCAAGCATAGGAATATTTAAGTCTAAGTTTTTATAGGTAAAACCCATTCCTAAATCGGTAAAATGCGAGTTAGAAATTTCATTTTCTTCACAAAGGACTAATTTTGTACCTACTACATTACAGTAATCTCGAAAGACTTTTAACACTTGTTCTTTTTTTTCTGTTGTAAATACAGGAATATTTTCTTTCGCGATACCAATTTTCTCATAGCCAATTTCTTCAAGACTATTACCTAATACACCCATGTGATCATAGGAAATATTAGTAATACCACACACTAGTGGTTCAATCACATTAGTAGCATCATATCTACCACCAAGACCTACTTCAAATATTGCATAATCAATATCATTTTCACTAAAATAGACAAAAGCTAGTAAAGTGATAATTTCAAATTCTGTCATTTCATCATTTAATTCTAATTCCACTTGTTTAACAACTGGGTAAATGATATTAGCATATTTAATTAGGTCTTCATCACTTATATACTCATGATTGATTTGAATTCTTTCATTAAAGGTGTATATATATGGTGATATATATATTCCCACATTAAAACCTGAAGCCCTTAATAAATGACTAAGATAATTAACGGTTGAACCTTTACCATTCGTTCCAGCAATATGTATGGTTTTTAATTTTTTTTGCGGATTTCCTAATAATTCAGAGGCTCTTCTAATTCTTGTTAAGTGTAATTTAATTGAGAACTTGTTTTGTGAATTTAACCAATTCAAAAATTCTGCTTTTGCTTCAAACATTTTTATCACTCCTAAAAAAAATGTCATCCCTAATGGTACTGATGACACTTAAATATTTTTATCCAAAACATATGAGCAAATATCTCTAAGTTTACATTCATCACATTTCGGTCTTCTTGCTAAGCAATGATAGCGACCAAAGAAAATCATCTGATGATGTAATTTATTCCATTTACTCTTGGGAAAACGCTTTGTCAATTTTTTTTCAACTTGTAATACCGAATCTTTTTCTTGGGCAAGATTTAACCTTTTACTTACACGTTCCACATGAGTATCAACAGGAAAAGCGGCCTTATTAAAAGCAACCGATAAAACAACATTAGCGGTTTTTCGTCCTACTCCTGGTAGTCTTATAAGTAGGTTTTCATCACTTGGCATTTCACCTTGAAACTTTTCAATCAACATCTTAGCCATCTTCTTTAAATTCTGAGCTTTATTTTTATAAAGACCTAATGACTTTATACAGTTTTCAAGATCTTCAAGATTAGCATTTGCTAAGAGTTCGGGAGTACTAAACTTCTCAAATAGAAATGGTGTAACCCGATTAACACTTTTATCAGTTGTTTGCGCAGAAAGAATTACTGCCACTAATAACTCAAAGGGATTAGAATGATTTAGCTCACAATGAGCATCGGGATACATCTCATCTAATGTCATACAAATTCTGTTAGCTATTTCATCCATGATACATATGTTTCCTCTTCATCATTTTTTTCTATAGCTTTTTTTGGTAAATCATAACGTTTAAAAGTTTTGGTGTATTCTTTGGCCTGTTCTACACTCGTAATATTTTGTTTTTGCCAATTAAGAAGTATCCTATCGACATATTTTAAACTATAGGCATTAGAAAGAACAGCTTCTTTTAATGCATGTTTAATAAGTTTTAGGTTATATCTTTCCTCATTTATCCAAGAATTAATCATTTCGATTTCTAATGCTGATAGAGTGCGACCAAATTCGCTTTCAATTAAAAAGATTAAATCACTAATTTCATCAGTTACCTCTTGTTTTTGTTCTTTTTCTTGCTCGTTAACAAGTGTATCTAGTATCTTTTCATAAAGTGGTTCTAAAGAAAAGGTTTCTTTTCTTTTACCATTTTCATCAATAATCATATTAAAAGCAATGAAATTCTTTTGTACCAATTGAAAAACCAAATTAGAACATTCCACAAACTTCAATGCTGTTTTTTTGGTCAATTGATTGATTGCTAAAAACTGTTCGCCATTATTACTAAGATTATATATATGTAATAATAACATTGCCTCTTTTTCATCTAGGCCTAGTTTAACATAGTTATCTATAATATAATCTTTGACATTTATAAAGCGATTATTAAGTAATTTGGTAAGTAATGGGTCATTCATACTTCCATCTCCTATTTTCCTTGTAAAAATATTATAACATATCATTACTACTTTAGTAATATTAATTGTCGAGATTTTTCTATATCAGTAAAAAATTAAAAACCCATGTTATACATGAGTTATTTATATAAAACTATTTATCTTGATAAACATTTAAAACATAATTTTTAAGAACTTGATAATCATTTTCTAATATACCATTTAATACTTTTAAGGTAATATCATCGATGATTTCACTAATCCAAGCTCCTGGTTTTTTAGTATATAGTTGAATGATATTATCACCTTTAAACTGTAAATCACATGGTTTATGAATTGGTAAAGATTCATAATCATTTTTGATTTTTTCATATAAATCGGGATGATTATATAAATGGACATTAATTTTATTTGCTATTAGACAATTTTCTAAACCATTACGATATAAGATAGGTTTAGTAAAATCTCTTATTTCTAACTTTACCATCTCATAGACTATATTAATAACACGTTTCATGTTATTTGCGATTGGTAAGTTTAATATGGCATCTAAATCATCTACTACAGCACAAAAGATAAGAAACTCTAGTAAATTATCTGGTTTAAATTTTGTTGAATATATTTTTTCCAATCCTTTTGAAAATGGTGGTAAGGATTTATAAAATTTTGATTCAATCATTAAATCACAAGCTTTTAAGAAATATGGACCTAATACAGTCTTTTCTAGTTCTTGCAGTATTCTTTCCATCGAAATATTCTTAAGTAAATACGCATTTTTACTAATAGCAGTTAAAGCTATTGATTCTATTGAAAAGCCTAAACTTGAGACAAAACGAAATGCTCTTAACATTCTTAAGGCATCTTCATGAAAACGTTCATCAGGATTTCCGACTGTTTTTATGAGTTTTTCTTCAATTGCTTTTTTACCATCCACATAATCAATAATTTGCTCATCAATGGTTAAAGCTAGGGCATTCATTGTAAAATCACGTCTTTTTAAGTCTTCTTGTAAACTAGATATAAAGTGTACACTTTCGGGTTTTCGATTATCGAGATAATTTCCATCCGTACGATAAGTTGTGATTTCAAAGTGCGAATTATCATAAATCACTGTAACAGTGCCATGCTTTTCTCCTGTAAGAATGGTTTTCGGAAAGATGTTTTTAATATCACTAGGCAAGGCATTAGTGGCAATATCAATATCTTGATTTTCTATACCTAAGAGTAAATCTCTGACATAACCACCAACTATATATGCTTCATATCCTCTTTTATGCAATTCTTTCATTATTTCTTTAGCTTTTAATACATTACTCACTTTTTCACCTTCTAAACTAAATAAGAATATCGATCGTTTTATAATTTGTAACTTCAATTAATGAATGTTCTATACCATTTATAAAAGCTTGACGATTATTTATCTTATGGGTAATGGTTATGGATTGATTATGATCTGAAAAGATAAAATGATGATTAGCAATGATACCTGGTAAACGTAAAGAATGAATTTTATCATTATCTACTTTTAAGATCTTAGCAAAATATTTCGCAGTACCACTTGGTTTATCTGCTTTATGAATACTATGTTCCTCTATTATTTCGATATACGGGTAACTATTACGCAATTGCTTAATAAGGTCGGTCGTCTTCTTATTCACAAAAGTGAAATTAGGTGTAATAATTACTCCTACTTGATATTTCTTAGCTAATAAACGAATTATTTTAGCATCATATTTTTTATAGCCTGTGGTGCCACTAACAACATTTATACCATTTACAATGGCTTTTTTTACAATATCTAAACAATAAGGATATATTGAAAAATCAATTAAAGTATCAATTTTATACTTATTTAAACAATCACTAAAATCACTATGTATAGGAATATCAAGTTGTAAATTTTGCCGAGAAATTCCACAAACCACTTCATATTCCTTTTTTTGTTTTAGATAATTATATAAAAATGAACCCATTTTCCCCGAAATGCCATTAATAACAATTTTCATTTACGTCTCACCTGCTGTTTAACTTTTTTACGTAAATGTGTTCTTTCATAATGGCGTTTACTCACATAAACATAACTAGTTACTACTATAACCGGGGCGAATAAAAAGAGTATCACATATAAAGAGCCACCCATAAAATTACCTCCCTACCTCAATTTATGTAGGGATGTCAATCTTCATTACTTATTTTAGTAATTTCTGTAAGTCTATAACAAAATTAGGGTAAGAAATATTATCAACACAATCATTTTCTATCTTTATCTCTTTACATAAAGTTTGTGCGACTTTTAACATCATACTAATTCGATGGTCATGATATGTATTAACAATATTACCATGTAACTCTGTTTTCCCTTTAATAATTAAACCATCTTCTGTTTGATAAATATTTCCCCCAAGTTTTTTTAAGTTTTCATAGATGGCATTTAGCCGGTCGCTTTCTTTAACGCGTAAGTCATTAGCATCTTTTATAATAGATGTTCCTTCAATTTGCGTTGCTAATAAGGCTAATATTGGTATCTCATCAATTAGTAAAGGAACTAAGTCTTTTTCTATTGTAAAACTTCTTAAACCATCTTGATATTTGATATAAATGTCACCACAAATTTCATTACCATAGGTTCTTCTATTTAATATTTCATATTGAGCATTAATCATATCTAATACTTTGAGTAGCCCAATTCTTGTAGGATTTAAACCGCAATTTTTAAGTAAAACAGCACTTCCAGGATTAATCAAACATCCAATGATAAAAAAGGCTGCACTAGATAGATCTCCAGGTATAATAATATCTTTACATATTAAATCTTTTTTACCTGAAAGCTTAATTGATAAATCATTTACTTCAATATCACAACCTAGGTAATCAAGCATTAATTCCGTATGATTACGACTTTTACTTAGTTCATGAATAATTGTTGTATCCTGACTTTTAAGTGCTGCTAGCATCAACGCTGACTTAACCTGAGCACTACTAATATGAAGATGTATCTCACTTGCTTTTATTTTTGAACTTAAAACTTTTGCAGGTAAATAATTCTCATTAGTTAAAACAATCTTTCCGTTTAGAGATAATAAATAATCAGTAACTCTTTTCATAGGGCGTTTAGTTAAGGAATTATCACCAATAATGGTGGCATTGATATCTAAACCTGCTAATAGACCTAATAAAAGTCGTGCAGTGGTACCAGAATTTTGACAATCAAGAGCAACTTGTGGTTCTTTTAAACTTGAAAAACCTCTACCATAAACTATGACTTGATCTTCAAACTCTTCTATTTTAACTCCAAGATTTCGTAAAACATTTATGGTGGCTAAAATATCTTGACTTCTTAAAAGATTACTAATTGTCGCTTTACCATAACTTATCGCATTAAGCATAAGCGCTCGATGTGATATCGATTTATCACCAGGAAGAATAATCTCACCAACTAATTTCATTTATAGACCTCATATACTCTAGATATTTTACTTTAAATTCCTCAATGCTAATATTAATCTCATATGGATTTCCAATCTCTTTTAAACCAATAAACTTAATTTTTGCTGAAGTTTTTTTCTTATCATTTTTTATTAAAGAAATAACATCATCTAGTTTAAAATCAATTTTATTAAAATAGCCCCATTTTTTTAATGCTTTATAGAGTTCTTTATATAATGGATTATTTGCCAAAAACAAATCAAAACACATACCAAAACTAATTGCTTCACCATGTGATAAAGAATAAGATACTTCTAGGGCATGACCTAATGTATGACCAAAATTTAAAAATTGTCTTCTCCCTAATAAATCATATATATCCATTTCAATGTATAATTTTTTAACAAGTATAGCTCGATATACAATTTCCTCTATTACTTCTAAGTCTGCAAAATATTCTAATAACGGTTTATTAGAATCTAAAACTTCATGTAAAAGATATCCATCAGCTAATAAATCATGCTTAATAATTTCCCCAAAACCACTTAAAATTTCATTATTAGGTAAGGTTTTCAAAAATGGTAAATGATAAAGTATTACTTGAGGTTGATAAAAAGTACCAATAATATTCTTATAATTAGCAAAATTTAACCCATTTTTTCCCCCTATCGCACTATCATGTGCTAAAAGGGTTGTTGGGATATTAATTAATTTCATTCCCCGTTTATATGTAGATGCGAAAAAACCCGTAAAATCTGAAACTGCTCCACCACCAAAAGCAATTACGGTTGTATTACGATTAATACAATTCTTTAATGCATAATCGATACATTTTTCATATGTATCAAGGGTTTTATTATTTTCTGGTTTACTACTAAGTATAAATAAGTAATCAATATTTATAACCTTTTTTAATTCATCTAAATGTAAACGACAAACATTTTCATCAGTAATGACTAGTATTTTTTGCTTTATATCAATAAAATCTTTAATTAAAGATAGACAGTCACCTATATAGATATTGATTTCATTATTAGGTATATTAAGCGTAACTTTTCTCATTTTAAAACCTCTTTACATATTCCCGATATGCTTTAACAGCATCTATTAACTGTTCCATAGTGTCACTAGTAAATTGCATCAACAATGCATTGGTAACTTCATAAATGACTGTATACATACATATCACACTTGCAGAGCTTATAGCACATACATCGCTACGTTCTATATGAGCTAAAGTTTTTTCTTTAGTATCGATGTTAACTGATTCTAAAGGTTTCATTAAGGTTGGAATTGGTTTGAATACCGCTCTAACAATAATTGGCATACCATTAGTCATACCACCTTCAAAACCACCATAATGATTACTTTTACGTTTATATTCACCATCATAAATGATTTCATCATGACTCTTGCTACCAAATTTATTCGCTAATTTAAACCCTTCACCAAATTCCACTCCTTTGCAGGATTGGATACTTAAAACAGCTTGGGCAATCTTGCCATCTAATTTTGTGTCACTATTAACATAACTACCAAGACCAATAGGTACATTAGTTATCTCTACCTGACAAATTCCCCCTAAGGTATCTTGTTTTTGCTTGGCTTCTTCGATTAGTTTTAGAGCTTTTTCAGTACTCATTTTACTAGGCATTCGCACTTGCGAATACTTTAGATAGTCTAAATCAAAATCATCACTTAACTCAATACCACCGATATTAGTAACATAAGAATTGTAATTAATATCTAATTGATTTAATATTTGCGCACATATTGCCCCAACTGCGACTCTTGATATGGTTTCTCGTGCTGAGGCTCTTTCTATAATAACCCTTAAGTCCTTTTGTTGATATTTAATAGCGCCAACTAAATCTGCATGTCCGGGTCTAGGTGTAGTTACTCTTTCATAATTGGTTAAGTCGTAATTAAAAGGATGCATATATGTTTTATGATTTTCATAGTCTTTGTTTTTTATCACAATACAAATAGGAGCTCCAGTGGTTTTACCAAATAAAACACCAGATACGATTTCTAGTTTATCAAATTCTATATTCATACGCTCACTACGACCAAAACCTTGCTTTCGTAAATATAAAGCTTCGTTTATTTTATCTAGATCTAGTTCTAAATTGCTTGGAATACCATCTAAAATAATCGTGATTTGTTCCCCATGTGAATGACCGCTTGATATATATCGCATAATATCACTTCCATTAAATAATCAAACCTATTTTACCATATTTTTTTATAGATAAAAAGAGCTGCCATAAGACAGCTCCTAGTTATACCCTTTTTATAATTATTTAACTTCTTCTTTGAATGTCTTTCCTGCCTTAAAAATAGGAAGGATTGCTTCTGTCACAATGATTTTTTCTCCTGTTTTAGGGTTTACTCCATTTCTTTCTTGACGATGCTTTGTTTCAAATGTTCCGAAACCTGAGATAGTCACTTTATCACGTTGCTTTAAAGTATCATAGATAGTGTTAATCATTGTATCGACTATCAGTTCGACATCTTTCTTTTTCTTGTCTGTTTTTTCTGCTACAAGACTTATCAATTGTGATTTATTCATAACTACGCCTCCTTTACATGTGACTAAATAAATATAACATAATTTTTGACAATATACAATATCTATGTTTATATTTTTTATCTTTTTTTTTATATTATACTTTAATTTTTTGAAAAATACTATAAAATAATCGCAATTAAGCCACCTGAACCCTTATTTATCACCTTTTCTAGAGTATCACGGAATTTTTGACGGGCTTTATCTGGTAGTACAAATAGTTTGGCATTGATGCCATCGATAACTAAAGAGTCCAAGGTTCTACCAAAGATTTCTTGTTTCCACACAGATAATGGATTCTTGTCATAATCACGCATTAAATAGTCAATTAAATCATGACA
Source organism: Haloplasmataceae bacterium (assembly GCA_036562215.1). Classification (GTDB taxonomy): domain Bacteria; phylum Bacillota_I; class Bacilli_A; order Haloplasmatales; family Haloplasmataceae; genus CALFRW01. The sequence goes on from DATCKO010000126.1 coordinate 9,306, forward strand.
TTGTTGCTCTGTACCTATTATTGGCTCAAAAGTTGAATCTACTTCAACTTTAATCATATGTATGGAAGGCGCAATAGCTCTTAATTTTACTCCATAACGACTACCTTGTTTAATTACTTCTGGTCTTTCTAACTTCATATCTTCAATTCGTGGTGTGGCGATTCCATATCCTAATTGACGAACCATTTGTAAAGCTTGAGCGATACTATCATATTCTCTTTTTGCTTCACTATAATCTTGTAGTAAAGAGATAAATTCTCCCCGGTCTTCTAGTTTGTGACCAACGATGGATTCGATGATTTCATTATACAATTCATCTTTACACTGAACAGTTATCTCAGCTGAACCACATGCTGGATCTATAGCGGTTAATTGAACATCACTGATAAAATCATTTTCTTTGAGAGTATCACATATTTTATTTACTTCACGTAGTTTTTGATAATCGTTGCTGACATTTCTTATAACTTCATCAAATTGTCTTTTAACACTATGATTTTCATTTAAAACACTAATCCAACTAGGAACTCTGATATTTAATTCTTTAATCTTAAATTCATATAAGGCTTCTTTTAATACTTTATTAACGTCGCGTAAAGAAATGTTCTCAACCGAAATAGGTAATACTGGAACATCATATTTTTCCATTAATTCATCACGCAATGTTAAAGTTTCTTGTTTTTGCGGATGGCGACTGTTCAAAATAACGATAAAAGGCTTATCAAGTTGTTTTAGTTCATTGATAGTTCTTTCTTCTGCTTCAATATAATCCTCTCGTGTAAAATCACATACCGAACCATCAGTTGTCATAACAATACCTATTGTAGAATGGTCAGCAATCACCTTTTTAGTACCAATTTCTGCTGCTTCCTTAAATGGAATTGGCTCTTCAAACCATGGTGTATGCACCATTCTTGGTCCTTCCTCATCTAAATAACCTTTGGAATTAGGAATGACATAACCGACACAATCTACTAAACGAACCTTGACATCTAAATCATCAAGTTGAATAGTTACAACTTGATTTGGGATAAATTTGGGCTCTGTAGTCATTATAGTTCTGCCATCCCCTGCTTGTGGTAATTCGTCAACTAGTTTTGTATAGAGATGTTCGTCTTTAATATTAGGAAGGATTAGTGATTCAACAAATTTACGAATAAATGTTGATTTCCCTGAACGGACTGGTCCTACAACGCCTAGATAAAGCTCACTAGCAGTCCGTTCTACAATATCACGAATATATTTTTCACTCATATTACTCCTCACTTTCTAAATTCTTCTCACAATATTATATTTTTTTAATTCTCTATATATTCAAAAAATATGTAAAAAACTATTATATAAATTCTTATTTTTTAGATTTTTTTTAGAAAATTACTTTAAATAATCAAATGGATAAAATAAATGGCAAGATTTATAATGGCCATAAAAAGGCTCCTATTTTAAATATTCCCGATAGTAGCCACTATACCTTTATGACACCTGATGATTCAGGTACTGGAACTAATTATAAAGGAATGATTGTTTGATTTAGCAGCATTATTTTTAACACCACTTCCAGCAATCGCTCATGACTCATTTATATTAAAACAAATAGGTGATACACCTTTTGAAAATATTTTAAAAATCTATTCTTCTAATGAAAAGCAAATTTTTATATCAATTGATAAAGAAGAATCCTATTCCAAAAAAGCTCAAGAGATTATGAAAAATACTGAAGTGTTGTATTTATCCGAAGATGGAAATGAATTATTTGGGTGGGCATGGAATGAAAAGCAACAAAAAAGCAGGTCTAATGATAGATCTGCCTTTTTTTATTTACATTATTTTTTTCATGAATCTGTTAATAATATTAAATCCATATTATTTTTTTAAAAACTTAATTTATTTTCTGACTTTCAACACGACACTCTCGATGTGTGTTTAGACTGTAGTGTTGATAGTTTTACACGAAAAAAAAAATCGCGTAATAGTAGACCCCCTTTTGTGAAGGGGGCCGGAATTTTTGGGCTCTATAATTTTTAGTGTGGGTAACTAACTCACACTATTTATTT
>DATCKO010000136.1:0-17907 GCA_036562215.1 Haloplasmataceae bacterium
CTTATAATATATGGCTTAATAAAAAAATGTAAATAAATGCGCAATCTTGTTTACTTTAACTATTATAAAGAGTATAATGCTAGTGGATAAAATATTAGTTTAGGTGTGTATTTTATGTTAAATATGGAAGAAATTTATTTAGGTAACCAAGAACAAGTGAATACTGTTAGACAATTTCTAAATAAATTTGATTTAAGTTATGAAGATGATATAGATTATACACTTGTTGTTTATGAAAAGGAAAGTATTATTGCTACGGCATCAAAGGCTAAAAACATTTTAAAATGTTTTGCTATTTTACCACAATATCAAGGACTAGGAATTACTAACAACTTAGTTAAGAAAATTGAAGATCGCATGTTTCAAGAAGGTTTATACCATTTTTTTATTATAACTCCAAGTTATAACAAATTGATCTTTACTTCTATTGGTTATCAAGAGATAATTACTTCATCTAATATTATGATATTAGAAAATGGCAATATAAACATTAATCGTTTTTTACATAATATAAAAAATAATAATTATATAGATGATAAAGAAAAAACTTGCATAATCATGAATGCCAATCCTTTTAGTTTAGGACATTTATACTTAATTGAGAAAGCCTGTAAAGAAAATGAAGAAGTATTAGTATTCGTGGTAAGTGAAAATAAATCAAGTTTTCCTTTCAATATTAGATATCGATTAGTTAAAGAAGGTACTAAACATTTACAAAATGTTAAAATATTAGAAACAGGACCATATTTAGTATCAAATCTCACCTTTCCAACTTATTTTTTAAAGAATAAGAATGATGTTGTAAATATCCAGACGAAAATGGATTGTGAAATCTTTACCAAATACTATCAGCCTATATTTAATATTAAAAGACGTTATATAGGTACAGAACCATATTGTGAAGTGACTAAAGCATATAATACGATGATGAAAGAGATTTTACCGCAAAAGGGAGTAGAAGTAATAGAAATTGAAAGAGTTAAAGTAAATGATGAAATAGTTAGTGCATCAAAAATTCGCCATTTATTAAGAAGTAATAATTACGAGTTATTAAAAAAATTGGTACCTCTAACTACTTATAATTATTTAGTATCACAAGAGGCTAAAGATGTAATTAACCAATTAATTCATACACAAGGAAGGCATTAAATGGAAATTTTAGAGGCAAGAGATAAAAGGGTTAGCTTAATTGAAGAAAAATTAAAAAAGGATGTTGTAGTTATTTCTTTACGCTGTAACTATCCTGGTCAAAACAAAGTAAATTCCTTTACCATAAAAGTTATTAATGTCATTAATGATGTGATTGAAAAAAAACTTAGCATCAGTAATAAAGAATATATATGTGATGCTGAAGGTCCTATATATCTTTATGAAATAAAGAGTAATAATCCTCGGGAAGTTAAATTAGTGACAGTAAATATTGAGAATAATCATTTTCTAGGCCGATTAGTAGATATTGATGTCTACTACGAATCATCCCAAAGTATATCACGAAAGGATTTGTTTCTTGAAGCTAGAAGATGTTTTTTATGTGAGGACAGTGCTTTTAATTGTATTGTTCATAAACGCCATAAAGAAGAGGAAATAAGAGAATACTTTAGAAAAACGCTTAAGAAATTCGAGCAATTACCACTTGATATGATTGAATATACTAATCAAGCGATGCTTTATGAGTTATGTCTATATCCTTCATTTGGTTTAGTTTCACCATATTCGCAAGGTTCACATAACGATATGGACCATTATACCTTTATCGATAGTATTTCGGTTTTGAATAAATATATGTATCAATTTGCGAAGTTAGGTTTTCAAAAGCGACCTATTTTATCGCTGTATGATGAAGCAATTAGAATTGGTGTCGAATGTGAAAAAGCGATGTATAGAAAAACTAAGGGAATCAATACTCATAAAGGTTTAATATTTGTTCTTGGAACTATTGTTCTTTGTACTATGAAGACAATTTATGAGGGGGAATCATTTGAAGAAATTTTTAAAAACATTGCCTTATTATCACAAAATAAATTACAAGAATTACATGTTATCGATGAAAAACATTTAAGCCATGGTGAAAATATCTATCAAAAATATCAAATAGGTGGGGTAAGGTTAGAAGCTAGTTTAGGTTTCCCATTAATACAACAAGCATTACAAATACTTGATCTTAATGATTTAACTTCATATCTAAAAACCTTAGTCTTCATCATGAGTAAATGTGATGATACGACAATTATTCATCGCAAAGGTTTAGATGGTTTAGAATATGTTAAACAAGTAATGCATGATGTGATTGCTCATGATTATGATGAATTTCTAATTAAAAAAATTGATGAAAAGTTTGTAAAAGAAGGAATTAGTCCTGGAGGTTCAGCAGATTTACTTAGTGGGACCATATTCCTTTCATTAATAAAAAATAATATTTATAAAAAATAATAATTATATTAAGGAGAGACAAACAATGAATGGGAAAACAGTAGTTATTGGTGTTATTGGCGCTGATGTGCATGCAGTGGGTAACAAAGTAATTGACACTTATTTAAGAAAAGAGGGTTTTAATGTTGTAAATGTTGGTGTGTTATCAACACAAGAGGACTTTATTAATGCCGCTGTTGAAACAAATGCTGATTGTATTATGGTGTCATCATTATATGGGCATGCTGAATTAGATTGTCAAGGCTTTAGAGAAAAATGTAATGAAGCTGGCCTTGAAAATATCTTATTATACATTGGTGGTAACATTGTTGTTGGAAAACAAAATTTCGATGAGGTTGAGGCACGTTTTAAACAATTAGGATTCGATCGTGTCTATGCTCCAGGAGTACGTATTGAGGTAGGAATTGAAGATTTAAAAAGAGATTTAAAGTTAAAATAAAGGGTGGTAGTAGTGATTGATGCTTATCTGTTGATTGATTTTGGTAGTACATACACAAAATTAACTTTAGTAGATATTAATAATGAAGAAATCATTGCAACTAGTAAAGCAATTACCACCGTTCAAACTAATATTATGGATGGTTTTAATAATGCTTATCAAATTTTGCAAACAAAATTTCCTAAAACCAAAATCAATATTGTTAAAAAACTAGCTTGTTCTTCAGCTGCTGGTGGTTTAAAAATGGTAACTATCGGTTTAGTACCAGAGTTAACCGTCGAAGCTGGAAAAAGAGCAGCACTAGGTGCTGGAGCTAGAGTCTTAAAATCCTATAGTTATGAACTTTCCCAAAGTGAAATAGATGAAATCCAGAATATGAAAGTTGATATTATTTTACTTTCTGGTGGAACTGATGGAGGAAACACTAAGACAATAATTACAAATGCCAAAAAGGTTGCGGAACATTTTTCTCATATACCTATAATTGTCGCTGGAAATAAATGTGCCTATGATGAAATTCGCGAAATTTTTGCTAATTATCAGCTTGATTATGTTATGACCGAAAATGTTATGCCGCGCCTTAATGAGATAAATGTAACTACCGTTAGGGAAAAAATTCGAGAAGTTTTCATGAAAAATATTGTTAAATCTAAAGGAATGGATACAGCTGAAACCTTTATTGATGGAATATTAATGCCAACACCTGCAGCAGTTTTAAAAGCAAGTGAAGTTTTAGCTAAAGGTACAAATAAAGTTGATGGTATTGGTGATTTAATCGTTGTTGATATTGGGGGAGCAACCACTGATGTTCACTCTTTAGCTAGTGGTTATCCAACACAAACCGGTATTAATCTAAAAGGTTTACAGGAACCATATGCTAAAAGAACTGTGGAAGGTGATTTAGGCATGAGATATTCTGCTCTAGCTTTACTAGAAGCTAGTGGTGAGAAAATGCTTGCTAAGTATGATATACATGATGATATATATGAAAAGTGTTTATATCGTCATAATCATATTGATTATGTAGCCGATAATCCTCAAGATTTAAAATTTGACGAAGCCCTAGCTAAAGTAGCTACTAAACTAGCTATGAATCGCCATGTAGGTAGAGTGGAAATCGCTTATACCCCATTAGGTGAAGTCTTTAATCAATATGGTAAGGATTTATTAGATGTAAAATACCTTATTGGTACAGGAGGAATTTTAGTTCATAGTAATAACCCTGAAGATATATTAAAAGAGGGATTATTTGATAAACTAGAACCAACTCTATTAAAACCTAAAGCACCACTCATTAAAATAGATTATGATTATATTTTGTCAAGCATGGGACTTCTAGCTTTTGATTTACCAGACTGTGCATTTCGAATCATGAAAAAGTATATTATTAATAAAAATTAGGAGGGATAAAATTGGCTGTAACGAATAAAAAACTAACAATGGATGAGTTCCTAAAAACCAGAGAAGAAGTTTTAAAAACTTGGGTAACTGGGGAACAAGTGAAAGATTTAGAAAAAAACATTAAATATGCTGCAAAAGTACCTAAGAGCAAAAACTTTGCCTTAGTATTAAAGAAAGCTAAAAACGACCAAAAAACGCTAACTCAACCAAGAGCGGGAGTAGCTTTAATACCAGATCATATTGAACTATTAAAGTATTTATCTGAAGAAGGTGAAGCAGACCTACTTCCAACTACTATAGATTCATATACTAGACAGAATCGTTATGAAAATTGTGCCTTAGGAATTGAAGAATCAAGAAGATTAGGACGCTCAATGTTAAATGGTTTTCCTGTAGTAAATCATGGTGTAATTGGTGCAAGACAAGTACAGGAAAGTTTAGATAAACCAGTTCAAGCCCGTCACGGAACCCCTGATGCTCGTTTAATGAGTGAAATAATCCATGCTGCTGGTTGGACTTCTAATGAAGGTGGAGCAATATCTTATAACATTCCTTATTCTAAAGATGTTCCACTAGAAAGATCTATCAAAGACTGGCAATATTGTGACCGCTTAGCTGCAATTTACGAAGAAAATGGTGTACCAATTAATCGTGAACCATTTGGTCCTTTAACTGGAACCTTGGTACCACCTTCAATGTCTAATGCGGTTGCTATTATTGAAGCACTACTAGCTGCTGAACAAGGTGTTGTTCATATTACTGTAGGTTATGGTCAATGTGGTAATCAAATTCAAGATATCGCAGCTATCAAAGCTTTAGAGCAACAAACTGAGCATTATTTAAATGAATATGGTTATGATAAACGCGTTATTACTACAGTATTTCATCAATGGATGGGTGGTTTCCCTAAAGATGAAGCCAAAGCTTATGGAGCCATTGCTAATGCTTCAGTAACAGCAGCTTTAGCTCGTGTTACTAAAGTAATTGTCAAAACCCCACATGAAGCAATTGGTATACCAACTAAGGAAGCTAATGCTAATGGTTTAAAATGTACAAAAATGGTTTTAAATTTAATGGCTGATCAAAAGGCCTATATGTCAAAAAAACTAAGAGAGCAAATAGATGTTATCAAGGAAGAAACTAATTGTATTCTTAAAGCTGTTTTTGAAGCTGGTAAAGGTGATTTAGCTATAGGTGTCGTCGAAGCATTTAAACGTGGTATACTTGATATTCCATTTGCCCCAAGTCGTTATAATGCTAATAAGATACTACCAGCACGCGATCCATATGGAGCTGTTCGTTATTTAGATTTTGGAAATGTTCCACTTTCTGAAGAACTTAAAAAGTATAATCGTTATATGTTAGAAAAACGTGGTATTTTGGAAAAAAGACCTGTTGATTTCCAAATGACAGTTGATGATATTTTTGCTATCAGTGAAGGAAGATTAGTAGGTAAACCACAAGGATATAATAAGTAGGTGAAGAAAGATGAAGATTATTGATGTTTTGTTAAGCGAAGGAAGAACAGGGTTTTATTTTGATGACCAAAGAGCTATAAAAAAGGGTGCAAAACAAGATTTATTCATTTATGAGGGGGATGTTGTAACCCCAGGCTTTACTACCATTAGACAAGCTGGCGAAGCTATATCAGTTATGCTAGTCTTAGATAATGGTGATATTGCATACGGTGATTGTGCTGCTGTGCAATACTCTGGTGCAGGCGGACGAGATCCATTGTTTTTAGCTAGTGATTTTATCCCTTACATTGAAGATTTTATTACACCACTATTAAAAAACAGGGAATTAACTTCCTTTAAAGCGATTGCTGAAGAAATTGATAATTTAGTAATAAATGGCAAAAGAGTTCATACTGCAATTCGTTATGGTGTTACCCAAGCCCTCTTAGCAGCATTTGCTCAATATCAACATTTAACAATGGCTGAAGTTATTCAAAAAGAATATAATATTAACATTCCAATTAAAAGCATACCTATTTTTGGACAATGTGGTGATGAAAGATATACGAATGTTGATAAGATGATTATTAAACATGTTGATGTCTTACCACATGCCTTAATTAATAATATTGAGAAGAAACTTGGATATAATGGGGAAATATTACTTGAGTATGTTACTTGGTTAAGAGATCGAATTATCACTAAGAGAACATTTGCCGATTATAATCCAATAATTCATATCGATGTTTATGGAACAATTGGTGGGGCATTTGATAATGATACGAAGAAGATGGCTGATTATATTGAAACATTAGCTAACGCTTGTCGTCCATTTAAACTTCGTATTGAAGGACCAATGGATGTGGAAAACCGTGAAGAACAAATAGAAGCTCTTCGCAAATTACGAGAAGAAATCGACATGCGCAATATTCCTGTAGAATTAGTTGCAGATGAATGGTGTAATACACTAGAAGATATTAAACTATTTGCTGATAAAAAAGCTGGTCATATGATCCAAATTAAAACCCCTGATTTAGGTGGAGTTAATAATATTGTTGATGCCATTATGTATTGTAATGAGAAAAATATTGGTGCTTATGTAGGTGGTACATGTAATGAAACTAATCGTTCCGCTGAAGTAACAACTAACATCGCATTAGCATGTGGAGCAACACAAGTTTTAGCGAAACCAGGTATGGGCTTTGATGAAGGATACATGATTGTTAAGAATGAAATGAACCGGGTTTTAAAGATTACCGAATACCGTAAACAACAACTTAAGGGATGATATAAATGTATTTGTTAAAACCCTCTAAAGCTGGTACTTATGAGTCCAATGATATCTATTTTATGTTATTTCCGAGTGATCAAGAAACCATTATTGAATTAGATAGTGTGGTTTATGATACCTTTGGTAAACATATCATCAAATTAATTAAAGATATTTTAGATGAATATAAAGTGGAAAATGTTCATGTGAAAGCTATTGATAAAGGAGCTTTAGATTTTACCATTCGAGCTAGACTTTTAACTGCTTTAAAAAGAGGTGGTATAGATGTCTAGTATTAGAAGAAGTATGTTATTTATCCCAGGAAATAATCCTGGGATGTTACAAAGTGCTGATGTTTTTGATGCTGATAGCGTTATCTTAGATTTAGAAGATAGTGTCAGTCTAGAGGAAAAAGATGCTGCTCGTATGCTAGTAAAAGAAGTTCTTCAAAACTTAAGCCTTGATTGCGAAGTTATCGTACGGATTAATCCATATGATTCCCCATATTTTGAAGACGATGTTAAAGTTTTAAAAGAACTAAATATCAATATGTTCCTTCTACCTAAAGCGAGCGTTGAAAGTGTCATAAAACTTGCGAAAATGTTAGAAAATACTAACATAAAAATAATGGTTTTAATTGAAACAGCAATGGGGGTAGAGACAGTCTTTGACATCTTAAGTGCTAGTGATAACTGCTTAGGTTTAATGCTAGGTGGAGAAGACTTATGTGTAGACTTGAATTGTAAACGGACCAAAGTGGGAACAGAAATACTTTATGCCCGAAGTCGTTTAGTTAATTGTGCTAAAAGTTTACATAAATTTGTTATCGATACTCCTTTTACCGACACTAATGATGAAAAAGGTTTAAAAGATGATGCTTTATTTGCGAAAGGTTTAGGCTTTGATGGTAAAGCAGCGATAAACCCACGTCAAATAATTACTATTAATGATGTCTTTAGTCCATCTAGTGAAGAAATAAGACAAGCGCAAAGAATAATTGAAGCAAAAGATTTAGCTTTAAAGCAAGGACGTGGCGTTTTTGCTTTAGATGGTAAGATGGTGGATTTACCAATTATAAAAAGGGCGGAAAAAGTACTGGATATAGCTCAAAAAATTGGTTTAGTAAAGGAGAGAAAATCATGAATATTTTAGGTTATAAAGATAACTATCAGATGTTTACAAAAGTCGATTTAACTAAAAAACATGTTAGAATCTCTCCAACTAAGAACAATACAAGTAAGGATAAATTAAGAGCTAGTATTTCCCAAGTAATAGATGAACTTAATATTAAGGATGGACAAGTACTTTCTTTTCATCATCATTTACGTAATGGTGATTATGTCTTAAATATGGTAATGGAAGAAATTGCTAAACGTAATATTAAAGACCTTACGATATTTGCTAGTTCTATTTTTCCAATCCATGCTCCACTTGTAGAATATATCGAAAAAGGAATTGTTACCCAAATTTATGCAGCTTTTATTTCTGGGCCAGTTGCTAAAGCAATTAGTATGGGTAAAATGAAAAAACCAGTTGTAATGCATACACATGGAGGAAGGCCAAGACTAGTAGAAAGTGGAGAAGTTAAAATTGACTTTGCTTTTATTGCTAGTCCAACTTGTGATGAATTAGGAAATATTACAGGTAAAATTGGTAAAAGTGCATGTGGTTCACTAGGATATGCTGTGACAGATGCTCAGTATGCAAGAGTTTCTGTTGCTATAACAGACAATTTAATATCTAGACTTGATGATGTAGAAATCGAAGGAAAATATATTGATTATATAGTTAAAGTTGATTCCATTGGGGATAGTAATGGTATTGTGTCTGGTACAACCCAAATTACGAAAAATCCCATTGGTTTAAAAATCGCCCGTTTGACTACTGATATAATAAAACATTCTGGATATTTTAAAAATGGTTTCTCTTTTCAAACTGGTGCTGGTGGTATTAGTTTAGCTGTGTCCTATTATCTAAAACAATTAATGCTAGAAAGTAACATTAAAGGTAGTTTTGCTAGTGGTGGAATTACTGGATATATAGTAGATATGTTAGAAAATAATCTTTTTGAAAAACTATATGATGTACAATGTTTTGATTTAGAAGCAGTTCGTTCTATTAGAGAAAATAAGAATCACATTGCCATTAGCGCTTCAAAATATGCCAATATTAACGATGATTGTATCGTTAATGATCTAGATTTTGTAATACTCGGTGCAACTGAAATTGATTTAGATTTTAATGTGAATGTTACAACTACATCAACGGGAGAAATTATGGGTGGTTCTGGTGGTCATAGTGATACTGCAGCGGGAAGTAAAGTAACTATTGTTGTATCACAATTGTTTAATGCCAGAATTCCAGTTATAAAAGATAAAGTTTTATGTAAAACCACTCCAGGTGAATCTATTGATGTCTTAGTTACCGAAAGAGGTATTGCGATTAACCCTCGAAGAAAAGATTTAATTGAAAGTTTAAGTTGTACTAATTTACCACTAAAATCAATTGAAGAGTTAAAAGCTATTTCGGATAAAATGGTTGGTATACCTGAAGAAATTAAATTCACTGATAAAATCATCGGTGTTGTAGAATACCGTGATGGAACAGTTATTGATTATCTTTATCAAAAATAAAATATTAAGGAATATCATGATTGATTTAATCATTGATATTCTTTTTTTTACTCAAAAACTTGAAATTTTCATTTCTTATGGTAAAATATTGCTAATAAAAAATATAATATTATAGAAAATAAGCTAACTTTATTGTATATATTAATGATAATAATTTATTAAGGAGGAATGTAATGGATAAAATCAATAACATTTTTATCGAAGAAATTCTCACCACAATCACGAAAATAAAAACAAAATTAAATGGAATTACTTATGATGATTTTAAGAGTGATTATAAACTTGTAGAAGATATTATAAGGTATTTGAATATCATTGGTGAGGCTAGTAAGCATATTTCAGAGGATATTAAGGAAAAATATCAAGAAGTGCCTTGGGATATCATGCTAGACTTAAGAGATATTCTAAACAACCCTGATCATATCAATTTAGTATGGAACATCGCAACAGAAAAACTCCATGAAATTAATTTAGATTTACATGTTGCTAATTAAAAAAACTACGGCATAGTCTTAATAGGACTATGCTGTAGTTTTTTAGTTCAAAGATTGATAAAAAAAGGTAAACCGAAGTTTACCTTTTTAACTGAGAATTATAAAGTTTTGGCATTTGGTATATAGTTTGCATGGATATCTTTTAACATTTGGATTCTTTCTTCAGCAAATCTATTAGCAGCTATTTGCGTATTGATCTTATGTTCTTTAGCATAAGCAAAGATTTTTAATAAGCGATCATAGATTTTTTCTACTACTGCTAATGTTCTTTCTCTATTATAAGGTGGGAAGAATTCTTGATATACATTGATTAAACCAGCACCATTAATTACATAGTCAGGTGCATATAGAATTCCTCGATTCATTAACATGTCACCATGTTTTACTTCATCTAATAAAACATTGTTAGCGCATCCAGCAACAACTTCACAATTAAGTTGAGGAATGGTGTCATCATTTAATACTGCTCCAATTGAACAAGGGGCAAAGATATCACATTTAACACTATAGATTTCATTTACACTAACCGCTTTAGCGTTGAGCTCTTGAACAGCTTTTTTAACTCTTTCTTCTACAACATCAGTAACGATTAGTTTAGCTCCTTCTTTATGAAGATATTCGCAAAGAGCATATCCAACTGCACCTAAACCTTGAACTGCGATAACACGATCTTTTAAGCTGTTATTTCCCCATCTTTCAAAAGCACATGCTTTAATACCCCAATAAACACCATAAGCAGTTACTGGAGATGGGTTACCAGAGACATTTGCTAGACCGTTAATATAGTCACATTCCATAACCATATAATCACAGTCTTGTTCGTTAATATTCATATCTTCACCAGTATAAAATCTACCATTTAAAGACTGAACATAACGACCATATGCTCTTAAAAGAGCTTCAGTTTTTTGTGTTTTTGGATCACCGATAATAACTGTTTTACCGCCACCGCAATTACATTCTGCAGCTGCACATTTATAAGTCATTCCACGTGATAGTCTTACAACATCAAATAATGCTTGATCTTCATTATCATAATTATAAAATCTTGTTCCACCTATTGCTGGTCCTAATGTTGTATCATGGATTGCGGTAATTCCTTTTAAGCCAGTTTTTTTGTCATGAAAAAAGATAATTTGCTCATGACCGTATTTTTCCATATAATCAAAAACACCCATTGAAATCCCTCCATTTTATATTTTTTATTTTAATATATTTTTGCTTCTTCTTCACCATTAAGTACTCTTAATGCTCCTTGAGCTAATGACAATAATTCATTTTCTCCAGGATATACTAATACCTTAGCGATAAAAGATACTCTTTCAGTTATTCCTTGTACAGCATATGGTTCATATGCTAAACCACCAGTTAAAACAATATAGTCAACATCACCTTTAAAAATTGTGCTGCATGCACCGATTTCTTTGGCTATTTGATAAATCATCGCATCATATATAAGTTTAGCATATTCATCGCCTTTTTTAATTCTTTCTGCTACTTCAGCAGCATTATTAGTTCCTAAGTAAGATGCTAGTCCACCTTTACCATAATTCATGCGTTTAATATCTTGTAAGGTATACTTACCGCTAAAACACATTTTATATAATGGTCCCATAGGTACGGTACCACTTCTTTCTGGACTCATAGGACCATCACCATCAAGGGCGTTATTTACATCAACAACGCGTCCTTTTTTATGAGCAGCTACACTAATGCCACCGCCTAGGTGAGCAACAATTAAATTAAGTTCATTATATTTTTTACCAACATCTTTTGCTGCTTGTCGAGCTATAGCTTTATGGTTTAAGGCGTGAAAGATACAACTTCTTTCGATTTCAGCCATACCAGAGATTCGAGCGATATCTTCCATCTCATCAACAGCTACAGGGTCAACAATATATGCTGGTATACCATATTCATTAGCGATATCGCGAGCGATTAAGGCTCCTAAGTTGGAAGCATGTTCTCCTCTTTTAGCCTCATATAAATCTTTTACCATTTCATCAGTAACGATATATGTACCACTTGTAAGTGGTCTAAGCATTCCACCACGACCACAAACGGCTGATAACTTATGTAAATCAAATTGTGATTTCTTTAATTCATCTTTAATGATTTTACTACGGAAATCTAATTGGCTTACTACATTAGGATATTTTTGTAGTTCATCGGTTGGATGATTGATCTTAAACTCGTAAACCTTTGTCTCATCTTCGAAGATAGCTAATTTTGTTGATGTTGATCCGGGGTTAATGACTAAAATAAATTTCCCCATCGTGTTCACTCCTTACATATTATCAAGTAGTACGCTTAGTGCGATTGAATATAATTTTGATTCATGACTATCAGCACGAGATGTGAGAACAATTGGGGCTTTAGCTCCCATGATTATTCCAGCACTTTTTACATTTTCACAACCAAACATCCATCCTTTATATAATGCATTTCCTACTTCAATATAAGGAACAATTAGAATATCAGCATTACCAGCTACTGGATGTTTAATATTTTTTGTTTTAGCAGCTTCTTTATCAAGTGCGATATCGATAGCCATTGGTCCACAAATATCACAATGAACAATTTCTAAATTTTCTTGCATTTGTTCAATTTCATGACATTTAACTGTAGAAGGCATTTTTGGATTTACCTTTTCCACGGCACTTATACAGGCTACTTTTGGTCGATTAATACTTAATGATCTAGCAAGTTTAACAGCATTAATAGTAATTTGCTTTAATTGTTCTATAGTTGGATCAATATTCATTGCTCCATCACTTAGAAAGATTAAACGATCAAACTTTGGTAATTGAATTACCATGACGTGACTGATTATGTTGTCTGTACGTAGTCCATAATCTTTATCAAGTACTTTTTTCATGATGACTGCGGTATCCACTAAACCTTTCATCAAAACATCAGCATGACCTTGTGATACATATTTTACAGCTTCAAAACATGCTGTCTCTTTATCTAAGACATTTACAAACTGACATTTATCAAGGTTTATGTTCATTTCTTCAGCAATAGTCTTCGTTTTTGCTTCATCTCCGAATAAAACGAAATCACATAGGTTTAATCTAGTGGCTTCATCAACAGCTTGCAATACTTCATGGTCTTCAGGACAAGCTAAAGCGATAGTTTTATTTGGTTTATTTTGCGCAACCATCATGATCTCTTGTAATGTTTTCATCTCCACACCTCCCTAGAAAACGCTTTCAACAATATTATACTATAAATTTGTAATATATAAATAATTATCAAAAAATTTTTCTAAATTTTTAAAGTATTTGACATATTAATAAGATGTTAGTATGATAAAAATATTAGAAAAGGGGGATTAGTTTGCGACAATTTGATACTGTATTAAATAAAATTTTAGAGTTTGCGAAAAAAAGAGATGATATTAGAATTGTTATTTTAAATGGTTCTCGAGTAAATCCTAATGCTCCAATTGATATGTTTCAAGACTATGATGTCTTAATGATAACTAATAATCCAAATTACTATAATACTAATCAAGAATGGATAAAAACCTTTGGGGAACTGGTGATGATACAACATAATTATATAAATATCGATAAGCATATCTATTTAATGTTATTTAAGGACTTAGTTAGAATTGATATGACATTTTTTTCCTTAGATAAACTAAGTGAACTAGAAGAAGATAGTTTGAGTTTTGTTTTACTAGATAAAGATAATATAATAAAAGCTTTACCTAATCCTAGTGAGGTATCATACTATGTAAAAAGGCCAAGTGAAAAGGAGTTTCAAAAAATTATAAATGATTTCTTTTGGAGTTTAAACAATGTGGTTAAAGGTATTTACCGCGATGAAATAGTTTATGTTAAAATGATGTATGAGTATGTGGTAAAAGAAAATTTAATTACCGTTTTAAATTGGTATATAGGTATAAAATATGATTTTCAAGTTAATCCAGGAAAATTTGGTAAATGGTTTAAAAGGTTTTTACCTAAAGATTTATATGATTTATTACTATTAACCTATTCTGATACAAATTATGAAAATATCTGGAATTCTTTATTTTATGCTTGTGAATTAATGCGAAGAGTTGGTACAGAGACTGCTAAATATCTAGGTTTTACATATCCTATTCAGATTGATAGAAATATGCTAGAATATTTACAAAAGGTAAAAAGGATTTCAAAATAAAAATAGTACGTATTAATTATACATACTAATTATTTTTTCTTCTTATCACTTTCTTTATAGAGATCACTAAAATCAAATAACTCACGGATATCTAAATCTAATGATTTGGCAATTTTATAGACATTTTGAATTGTTACGTTTTTTTCCGCTCTTTCAATTTGTCCAATATAGGTACGATGGATTCCACTTTGTAGTCCTAATTCTTCTTGGGATAAGCCTTTGCTCATTCTAAGTAAGCGAAGCTTTCTACCAAATAACTCATTGATTTCATTGTCTTTACCCATAATATCACCACCATTTTATAATAAAATACTATTATTTCCCCCGTTAATCTACAGACTATAGTCTGCATTTAATATAAAAATGACTTTTTAATAGGTGATAAAATGATAATTGGTATTGGTGTTGATTTAGTTGAAATTGACAGAATAAAAAAAAGTTCTATAGAGAACCTTGTAAAACGGATTTTAACTGAAAAAGAAATACAAATATATAATCAATTTAAGAATGAAAAGCGAAAGTGGGAATTTCTTGCTGGTCGTTATGCAGCTAAAGAAGCTTATTCTAAAGCACTTGGAACTGGTATTGGGGAGATTAGTTTTAAAGATATCGAAGTTATTAATGATAATAAAGGTAAGCCATATATTGATATTAACAATAATACTATTATTCATCTTACAATAACTCATACAGAGAGTTATGCCTTAGCGTTTGTTGTTATTGAAGAATAAAAAAACGTGGAAAAACCACGTTTTATTAATCCTCAGTTGGTGCAAACAATAATCCAATATTTATTAATCCTGTAATACCAACAAGAGTATATATTGTACGTGAAATTAGTGAATCACTACCATTAAATATCCAAGCTACTAAGTCGAATTGAAATAAGCCTATTAAACCCCAATTTATAGCACCAATTATTGTTACTACAAGTGCGATTTTTTGAAGTAGTGTAACACTCATGTGAATGCCTCCTAACTATTGTTATTCAATAATATTATCTCAATAAGTTATAAATTTATACATAATAGAATATTTTTGTATTTATTGACATAGTATTAAATGAAATGTTAGCGAGGTGGGTTTATGAAAAAAGTTCTATCCATTTTTTTAATGTTGTTTATGGTTTTTATAATTAGCTCATGTGGTAAAAAGGGAAGTGATAATTTAATTAAAGAGTTGGGTAAAAAAGTTGAAGATGTAGAAATGTACGAAGTAGATGCTATTATGGATGTTAAAGAAATGAATAAATCACATATTTTTGATATTAATATCAAATATTTGAAGCCAGATTTTTATAAAGTAACCTTAAAAAATAGAGACAGTAATAATATACAAATTGTTTTAAAAAATAAAGAAGGAGTATATGTCTTAACACCAGCATTAAATAAAAGTTTTAAGTTCCAAAGTGATTGGCCTCTTAATAGTTCTCAACCTTATCTATTTCAATCATTAGTAAAGGATATTTTAAACGATAAAGATGCTATTGTCGTAAAGCAAAATGATCATTTTGAAATCAAAACTAAGGTTAACTATCGTCGTTCTAGTGAATTAATAACTCAAAAGATAATAATTGATGGTAAAACTCTTTTTCCTAAAGAAGTAATTGTTTTAGATGGTAATAATCAAGAGAAAATAACCGTATCATTTAATGAAGTAAAATATAAATGTAATTTTAATAAGGATGAATTTAAACTTGAATATAGTATGAATAGTGCAATTAATACTTTTAAAAATATTTTACCAACCTTTAATGAAAGATGTTTCTTATTTCCAACAATGATTGGTAAGGGAACTGAATTAAAACAAGAAACGACAGTGGATACCGCTAATGGAAAAAGAGTCATAATGACTTTTGCTGGTACATCATCCTTTACCGTAGTAGAAGAGTATATTAATCCAGATGAAGAACTTGGTGCATCTAAAATTATATATGGCGATCCTGTGATTATCTGTACAGGAATTGCTTTTCAAACCGAAAATACATTAACATGGCATGAAAATGGTATTGAGTTCTTTTTGATTTCTGAGGATATGACACCGGATGAAATGTATGTTGTCGCCAACTCTTTCTTTGTAAACACCAGTAAATAACATGATTAAGTCCCGTTACGGGACTTTTTAACATTTAAATCGCATATGATTTAATGGTGATATCATGAATAAGAGATTATTAGGAATTAATTTTAAGCCAGTAAGATATTATAGCTCTCTAATTAAAAATGATCCAGAGAAAATTGATTTGACAGTAGGAGAAGGTCATTTTGCTAGTCCTTTTAATGCTAAGTTAAAAGCTTTTGAAGCATTATTAAAAGATAATACTAAATACACATTAGTTGAAGGAAACAGTGCTTTACGAGAAAAAATTATTGAAATTTATTATCCGATGTATGATAAGGATAAAGAAATAATAATCACAAATGGATCCACTCATGGTATATTTTTGGTTTTATCTTCATTAATTAACAGTATAAATGATGAAATAATTATAATTGGTCCATATTATCCTGCTTATTATAATACAATATATTTGCTTGGAGGAAAGGTAAAAATAATCGATACCGATAAAACCAATTTTAAATTGACGGTAGAAAAACTAAAAGAAGTTGTAAGTAATAGTACTATTGCATTAATCATCAATGAACCAAGTAATCCTACTGGTGTAATCTATACAGAAGAAGAAAAAAACATTCTATTAGAATATTTAAAAAAACAACATTTTTATGTTATTGTTGATGAAATATATCGTGCATATGCTGAAGATGGTTTTATATCTTTTTCTAGTATTATAGATGAAGAGATAAAAAAAAGGTTTATATTTATTAATAGTTTATCAAAATCACATATGATGACCGGTTACAGAATTGGGTTTGTTTTAAGTAATAAGAGTATTAATAATGAACTTAAAAAACTAAATTATTTATCAGTTAGCTCTATAGCGACAATCATGCAAGAAGCAGCTTTAGGAGCATTAAGTGAGGAAACTTTTGCTCCTTTTGTGAAGAAATATTATCAGGAAAATTTACAATTGGTACATGATTCTTTAAACTATCTTCAAGTTAAGTATGTTCCTACAAATAGTGGATATTATGTATTTATGGATACCAGTTCTTTCTTCATGACTGGAGATGAGTTTTGTCGCTATTTTTGTGAAAACTATAAAATAGCCTTAGTTCCTGGTCATATTTTTGGTGAGAACTATAGGTATTATGTCCGTATCTCTTGTTGTAGGGATACCAAAGATTTGATGTATTTTATCGATAAAATGACTAATTTTGTTGATAAAAATCATAAAAAACGTAAATATCATTTGTAAGTTTTAGGAATTATTTTTTTTATCAAAATACTTAACAAATATAAGTTACTATGTTATAATCAGTATGTAACATTACACTGTGATGTTACAGCAAAAATATTATTTTGCACCCCCATATACCCTTTTCATAATAACCCCTAATATGGGTCGTGGGAGACCACGACCCCCCATTAAATTGGGTTCGTAAGCAAGTTAGAATTTATTCTAACTTTTTTTGTTGTTTTGTAGTATAATTAAAATGAGAATTTATTAGAAAATAGGTGTAATTATGGGATTATTATTAAAGAATGGTTT
>DATCKO010000032.1:0-8402 GCA_036562215.1 Haloplasmataceae bacterium
TATTAAGAGTATATATTATTCTTTAATAAAAGAAAAAGAATTAATTCCAATTGCTGAAGATATCGCTTTAACTAAGGAAAAATTTACTGAAATGATAAAGTTATTCGATCAATTTTTTGCAAAAAATAAAGTATTAACAATTAATGATACTCGCGAGATACTGAATACATCACGAAAATATCTAGTTATGATATTGGAGTATTTAGATAAAATTGGTTATACAAGACGCATCGAAGAAGGAAGGGTTAAAAGAATATGAAATTAATCGTAACTAATAATCCCCTTGTTTATGAGCGTCATAAAGGAGAAAACATTATTTACTTAGAAAACCAAGATTATTTAGATGTATTAATTAAAGCACGAGACTTAATACATGAAAATTACCAATTAATGGTACATCCTTTATATAGTAATTTTCTAGCTGATAAAACCTTTTATAAAACTATCGTATTAAAAGAAGGAAGTAAAATTGATTTAGAATCAATAGAATTAATCGAAGATGCTATTATTTTAATACGGAATAGTTTATCACATCGTGATAAGAGGATTTATGCTAATAATATTAAGTCTGATTTACAGTTTATTGATTATGAAATAATAAAGCAAGCACTATAGATTTGGAGGGTTAAAATGGTAAAAAATTGTGATGTTTTAATTATTGGAGCAGGTCCAGCTGGATTGGCATCAGCAATTTATTCTGCTCGGGCTAAGATGGATACGATATTGTTAGATAAATCTAACCCTGGAGGACAAATTGTGATTACAGCTGAAGTAGCTAATTATCCAGGTTCTCCTAATGATACGGGACCAGGTTTAATTGCGAAAATGGTCGAGCAAGCCAAACAATTCGGTGCTAAGATAGTGCGCGATAAAGTATTATCTGTAGATTTTACCGATAAAGTAAAAGTTGTAAAAGCTGAGCAAGATGAATATCATGCGAAAGCTGTAATAATTGCTACAGGAGCTAATCCAAGAAAGATTGGCTGTCCAGGTGAAGCAAAATTAACCGGTAGAGGTGTTTCCTACTGTGCTACATGTGATGCTGACTTCTTCACTGATTTAGAGGTATTTGTTATTGGTGGTGGCGATACCGCTGTTGAAGAAGGTATGTATCTAACTAAATTTGCTCGTAAAGTTACATTAGTACATCGTAGAGATGAGTTAAGAGCAGCTAAATCCATTCAAGAAAAAGCTTTCAAAAATGAAAAGATGCATTTCTTATGGAATACAGTAGTGGAAGAAATTAAAGGTGACGGTATAGTCGAGTCTATCGTATTACGAAATCTTAAAACTAATGAAGTTACGGAATATTTCGCAGACGAAGAGGATGGAACATTTGGTGTTTTCCCATTCATAGGTGTTATTCCTAATACATCATTATTTGAAGGAATTATCCAAATGGATAATGGTTATATTATAACTGATGAGAATATGAAAACTAATATTCCAGGCGTCTTTGCAGCCGGCGACGTTCGTGTTAAATCACTTCGCCAAGTGGTAACTGCTACTAGTGATGGAGCAATTGCTGCTGTTCAGGCTGAAAAATATATAGAAGAACAATTTTCATAAGGAGAGGATAATATGATTGTTTTAAGCAAAGATAATTTTGAAGCAGAAGTACTTAATGCTAAGGGACTAGTATTAGTTGATTATTGGAATGAAGGTTGCGAACCTTGTAAAGCATTAATGCCTGATGTTGAAGCATTATCTAATGTTTATACCAATGTTAAGTTTTGCAAGTTAAATACTACTCAAGCAAGAAGACTTGTTATATCACAAAAAATCATGGGATTACCAAACATTTCTTTGTATAAAGATGGTGTAAAAATAGATGAAGTAACAAAAGAAAATGCCTCAAAAGCAAGCATCGAAGAAATGATCAAAAAGTATTTATAAAGGAGGGATAAAATGAAACTTGAAATAGGTAATATCTTTATTACCGATGTCCAGTTTGGTGATAAGACTAAAGTAGAAAACAAAGTATTATATGTTAACCAAGAAGAAATTAAAAAAATAGTCTTAGAAGATGAGCGAATTAAGAGTGTATCAGTAGAACTAGCACGACCTGGTGAAAGTAAACGTATTACACCTGTAAAAGATGTTATTGAACCACGAGTAAAAGTAAATGGTAATGGTTCTATTTTCCCAGGAACTATAGGTAAAGTCGATATGGTTGGATGTGGTCGTACTCATGTCCTAAAAGGTGCAGCAATTGTTACTTGTGGTAAAATTGTTGGCTTCCAAGAAGGAATTATTGATATGAGTGGACCTGGTGCAGAATATACACCATTCTCTAAGCTTAACAATGTATGTTTGGTAATTGAACCTAAAGAAGGTTTAAAACAACATGATTATGAAGCTGCTGCTCGCTTTGCTGGTCTAAAAGTTGCTACATATGTAGGACAAGTAGCAAAAGATGTAGAACCTGATGAAATAAAAGTATTTGAAACAAAACCTTTATTAGAACAAATTAACGAATATCCTGACTTACCTAAAGTAGGATATGTATACATGCTTCAAACACAAGGATTATTACACGATACTTATGTCTATGGTGTAGATGCTAAGCAAATAATACCAACATTTATGTATCCAACAGAAATTATGGATGGAGCAATTATTAGTGGTAACTGTGTATCAGCATGTGATAAAAATACAACCTATCATCATTTAAATAACCCTATAATCGATAATCTATATAAAAGACATGGAAAAGACCTTAATTTTGTAGGTGTCATTATTACTAATGAGAACGTTTATTTAGCTGATAAAGAACGTTCATCAAACTTTACAACTAAATTAGCACAATATTTAGGTCTAGATGGTGTCATTATTTCTCAAGAAGGATTTGGAAATCCAGATACTGACCTAATTATGAATTGTAAGAAAATTGAAATGGCAGGCATTAAAACTGTTATTGTTACTGATGAGTATGCAGGACGTGATGGTTTAAGTCAATCATTAGCAGATGCCGATGTTCGTGCCAATGCAGTTGTAACTGGTGGAAATGCCAATGAAGTTATTGTATTACCACCAATGGATACTATTATTGGTACAGATGCTTATATAAACACTATTGCTGGTGGTTTTGATGGATCACTTCGTAAAGATGGTTCAATTGAAGTTGAAATCCAAGCAATCACTGGTGCGACAAATGAATTAGGATTTAATAAATTAAGTGCAAAAAGTTTATAAAAAGGAGGAAGAAAAATGAGTGTATTTGAAAACAAAAAATACATCCTTATCGGAGACCGTGACGGAATCCCTGGTGAATCATTAAGAGCTGTTGTTGAAACAATTCCTGGAAGCGAAATTGTCTTTGCGACAACAGAATGCTTTGTCTGAACTGCTGCTGGAGCTATGGATTTAGAAAATCAAAAAAGAATTAAAGAATTAACTGAGGAATACGGACCTGAAAATATTATTGTTGTACTTGGAGCAGCTGAAGGTGAATTAACAGGTTTAGCTGCTGAAACAGTAACAATTGGGGACCCAACTTATGCTGGTTGTTTAACAGGTGTAAGCCTAGGTCTTGGTGTATATCATGCTGTTGAACCAACATTTAAAGCTGTATGTGACCAAGAAGTGTATGATGAGCAAATTGGTATGATGGAAATGATTTTAAATGTTGAAGAAATTACTAATGAAATAACAGCAGTCCGTAATGAACATTCTCAGTATAATAAATAATATTTTGATTTTCTAAATAAAAGCTAAAAGACTCAGGTTGAGTCTTTATGAATTGAAATTAAGAGACATAATAAACAGATAGTAAAGAAGGGATATTATGGCATATAAAGTAATTCATTATATCAATCAATTCTTTGCCAATATTGGTGGAGAAGAGATGGCTCATATCGCTCCTGAAATTCGGGAGGGCGCAGTAGGACCAGGCGTTGGGCTTAACAAAGAATTAAAAGGTGAAGCTGAAATTGTTGCAACTGTTATTTGTGGTGACTCATATTTTAATGAAAATACGGAAGAAGCTACAAAAACAATTATTAACTTAATAAAAAATTATAATGCTGATTTATTTATTGCTGGTCCAGCATTCAATGCCGGACGATATGGTACAGCTTGTGGTACTATTTCTAAAGCCGTACAAGATGAATTAAACATACCTACAGTAACTGGAATGTATATTGAAAATCCTGGTGTAGATATGTTTAAAAAAGATGTATATATTATTGAAACCGCAAATGCCGCTACTGGTATGCGTAAAGCATTGCCAAAAATGGCTAAATTAGCTTTAAAATTAGTTAAAGGCGAAGAAATTCTTGATAGTAAAACTGAAGGCTACATTCTTAGAGGCATTCGTAAGAATTATTTTGCTGATAAAGTTGGTGCTGAACGGGCCGTTGATATGTTAGTTAAGAAATTAAAAGGTGAAGAATTCGAAACTGAATATCCAATGCCTGAATTTGACCGTGTTACACCAGGTAAAGCCATTAAAGATTTATCTAAAGCAAAAATCGCTTTAGTAACTTCTGGTGGTATTGTACCAAAGGGTAACCCTGACCATATTGAATCATCTTCTGCTTCTAAATTTGGTACTTATGATATTAGTAATGTAGATGTATTAACAAGTGATCAATATCAAACAGCACATGGTGGATATGACCCAGTTTATGCAAATGATGATCCAAATCGTGTTCTACCATTAGATGTTTTACGAGAATTAGAAAAAGAAGGAAAAATTGGTTCAATTCACCCATATTATTATACAACTGTAGGAAATGGAACAGCAGTAAAAAGTGCTAAAGCTTTCTCAGAACAAATTGCGGAAAAATTATTACAAGATGGTGTAGATGCCGTTATACTAACTAGTACCTGAGGAACTTGTACTCGTTGCGGCGCAACGATGGTAAAAGGTATTGAAAAAACAGGCATTCCTGTAGTTCATATTTGTACAATTGTTCCTATTTCTAAGACTGTAGGTGCTAACCGTATTGTACCTGCTGTTGCTATACCTCATCCATTAGGAAATCCTAAATTAGATAAAAAAGATGAGTATAAATTAAGACGTAAACTTGTTGAAAAAGCTCTTAAAGCTTTATCAACTGAAATTGAAGAACAAACAGTATTTGAGTAAAATATTATATTTAGGGGTGATCTTCACCCCTTTTTATAGGAGGGATATCATTGGCAAAAGCTGTATTAAAAGGGGCTGCGTATACTCTTATTCATGCACCAAACTTCCTAGAACATATGGGGACTACGCAAACAACAACTAGTAAAGATAGTGAATACATTAAGACTTTAAAACAACATTTACGTACTTATGAACAAGTACTTAGTTATTTACCAAATCAAGTTTATATTGGAAACTTAAAACCAGAAGTTTTAAAAAATTATGAAAGACCATTTTATAATGCTGATTATAAAGATGATCGTCGTTTTGGTCCATTTGGCGAAATTATGCCTGAAGATGAATTTATACTTTTGATAAAATATGCGGACGCTTTTAATCTTGTATTATTAGAAGAAAAGTTCTTAAATGATACATTAGAAAAATATAAAAAACATCCTTATAAAACCGATAATGAAATAAAACATTTAGAAAACACTGGAACAAATCTAGAAGAAATTGAAGCAGCAATTAATGATGGAGCTCAAGGAATATACTATGCTGGTAAATTAGTAGGATGTGTAAAAAAGGCTCATGATATTGATGTCAATTTAAATAGCCATGTCATGACAGAAAATTTAATCGTTAAAGCCTCAGCTGCACATGCCATTAAGAATTTATTAGCACAAAATATCATTAAACCTGAAGAAATCGATTATGTTATAGAGTGTAGTGAAGAAGCCTGTGGTGACATGAACCAACGTGGTGGTGGAAACTTTGCAAAATCGATTGCAGAAATTAGTGGTTTAATTAATGCAGGTGGTTGTGACATACGTTCTTTCTGTGCTGCTCCTGTGCATTCTCTTGTACATGCTGCATCATTAGTAGAAGCTGGTATCTATAATAACGTATTACTTGTCGCTGGAGGAGCATCAGCTAAGTTAGGTATGAATGGCCGCGATCATGTGAAAAAAGGTTATCCTATACTAGAGGATGTTTTAGGTACATTTGCGATCCTAATCTCGAAAAATGATGGAGTATCACCAGTTATAAGAACTGATATTATTGGTACTCATAAAGTTAGTGCTGGTTCTAGTCCACAAAGCGTTACTAAAGCATTAGTAGATGATCCATTAAAACATAATAATTTAAAGATTACCGATATTGATAAATATTCTCCAGAAATGCAAAACTCTGACTTAACATCATTAGCTGGTGCAGGAGATGTGCCACTTGCAAATTATAAAATGATTGCTGCTCTAGCAGTTATGAATAATGAAATTGATCGTAAAGATATTATGGACTTTACCGATAAACATGGTTTAATCGGTTGGGCTCCTACACAAGGACATATTCCATCTGGTGTTCCATATTGTGGTCATTTATATAAAGAATTAACTACCGATTCAAATATTAATAGAGCAATGATCATTGGAAAAGGTTCACTATTCTTAGGACGCATGACTAATCTATTCGATGGAATAAGTGTGGTCATTGAGCGAAATAAAGGTCAAGTTGAGGAAGCCACTGTTTCTAAAGAAGAAATTAAACAATTAATAGCTGAAGCAATGAAGGACTTTGCATCAACCCTTATAGGCAAGTAGGTGTATTGATGGATAAAACAGCAATTAAAAAATTAATTGGTGAAACTTTTAATGACATTGCCCAAGCTATTAAAGATGGCAACTTTGGTAAAAAAATCAGAGTTGGCTTAACAACTTTAGGAAGTGAACATGGTGTTTTAGCCCTTGTAAAAGGAGCAGAGTTAGCATGTAAAAATGCTGATATTGATGTAGTCTTGATAGGTCCTAAAGTAGATACACCACTAGAAATAGTGGAAGTAAACTGTGAAAAAGATGCTCATAAAAAAATGGAAGAATTACTTGATAGTAATTATATTCAAGGTTGTGTAACTGCTCATTATAATTTTGATATTGGTGTTTCAACTGTTGGTCGTGTGATTACGCCAGCATTTGGAAAGGAAATGTTGATTGCGACAACAACAGGAACTAGTGATACAGACCGTACTATCAGTATGTTTAAGAATGCAGTCTATGGAATTATTACTGCCAAGGCTTTAGGAATTAATAATCCTACATTAGGTATCTTAAATGTTGATAATGCTCGAATAGTAGAAAGATTACTTAGAAAACTACATGATAGTGGTTATGAGATTAATTTCGGTGAAAGTAAACGTCAAGATGGTGGTGTTATCATGCGCGGAAATGACCTATTAACAAGTAGTGTTGATGTTATGGTAACTGATACCTTAACTGGTAATATTTTAATGAAATTATTCTCTTCATTTAATACCGGTGGTTCATATGAAACTATAGGATATGGCTATGGTCCAGGTATTGGATTTACACAAAAGAAACTCGTAAATATTATTTCCCGGGCATCTGGTACTCCTGTTGTCGCCAATGCGATTAAATATGTAGCTGAACTAGTTAGAGGAAATATTTTTGATGTAATTGAAAAAGAATATCAAAAATTACAAACAGTTAGCTTTAATGAAATAATTGAGGAATATAAGAAAGAAAATACCACATCTAAAACTAATGCTGAATTTAAAATGCCTGATAAGGAAACGGTTACTGCAGAAATTAAGGGTATTGATATCCTTCAATTAGAAGAAGCAGTAAAAAGTCTATTAAGCAATGGCATTTATGCTGAAAGTGGTATGGGTTGTACTGGACCAGTCATCTTAGTAAATGAAGAAAAACTTCAAAAAGCAATAGATGTACTTAAAAATAATAATTATTATTAATAATGCTTATAATGAACTATAATTAATTTAGTTTTTACAGTTAATTTGGTTACTAGCTTTTTTAAAGTTAGTAACCTTTTATTTTTTTTAAAATATGAAAATCATAAAAGATAGATTAGCTTGTAATATTAAAACCGTTTGCTTACATAGTTACTAGACATTGATAAAATAGGTTTAATTTAAAATACACACTTTATGCTTTAAAAAAGGTAGTGATATTGTTATAATACTTATCAGTGTAAATAGTATAGATAAATTTAACAATATGAATTAATTAGTAATTATCATGTCTATTAAGGGAACCAAGTGTATAATCCAGATAAAAGTTTCATTCAGGGTCGAAGTATATTACTATTTTGTATTTAACCTAATAATGTTTGCATAAATGAATATTAATAATAAAAAGGACGATTTGAAGGTAAAACCCTAAAGTCGCCATGGTAGTTTATTTGAATAAGTTACTTCAGATTATTTTTAATATACAACTTAAATAATGTATTTTTAAATAAAATAATAAATTAAAAAGTATAAATCTTATTGAAAAAATATGATATAATTACGATA
>DATCKO010000207.1:0-26392 GCA_036562215.1 Haloplasmataceae bacterium
ACATTGGTTATTATTATTGGCCATTATTTTAACACCAGAGTTAAGAATAATATTCGAACGTGTTGGTAGAACATATGCTAATAATAAGAAAACTAATGTGGAAAAAGTGGGAAAAGAATATATTATTGAGGAATTAGTCAAGGCAACAGAGTATTTATCAAAGAGAAGAATAGGCGCATTAATTGCGATTGAAAGAAATGAATCTTTAGAAGATTTTATTAGAGAAGCTACACCTTATAATATTAAAGTATCTAGTGAAGTATTAACGACCATATTCATTCCAAGTACACCTGTTCATGATGGAGCAGTTATAATTCGTGGTGACTATGTTATGTGTACTAGGGCTGTACTTCCTAATTGTAAAAATGAAGAAAATTTACCACCTAAAGTTGGAACGAGACATCGTGCTGCTTTGGGTTTAAGTGAATTAACTGATGCTTTAACAATTGTAGTATCGGAAGAAACAGGAAATATTTCTATAGGCTTTAATGGAAAAATTGATTATGGAGTTACTAAAGAGAGTTTTAAATTATATTTAGATAAATATATTATTACCAAGGTAGTTAAAGAATAGGAGGATATATGGAAGAAAAACAAAGAATATCTTTCATTAATATAATTAAATTACCATTTGTTTTCATATTATATTTTTTATATATTATCTTATCAATTTTTATACCTTCAAAATATGTAAATAAAGTCATTAAGATTGGAATTATAGAAGAAAATATCAATTATTATTTTACTAGTCCATTTTATTTAAAAATTATCGCATTAATTATTACCGTAGTTATTTACATTTATTTTGAATAGTACATATATAGGAGGAAAGTCTATGAGAAAATATTTTGGTACAGATGGGATTAGGGGAATCGCAAATAAAACCTTGACTCCTGAATTAGCTTATAAATTAGGTAGAGTACTAGGCCATGTTTTGAAAAAAAGTGAAAATAAAATCAATGTATTAATTGGTAGAGATACAAGAATTTCTGGAGAGTTATTAGAATTAGCCTTGATTACAGGACTATTATCAATTGGAGCTAATGTCATGCGTTTAGGAGTAATATCAACACCTGCAGTAGCTTATTTGACAAAATCGCTGAATGCTGAAGCAGGTATAATGATATCCGCTTCTCATAATCCATATCCTGATAATGGTATCAAAATTTTTGGTACCGATGGTTATAAATTAAATGATGAATTAGAAGAAAAAATTGAAGGATATCTTGATTTACCTGATGACTTAGATAAACCAATAAATGATAAAATTGGTGTCGTAGAAAATTATTTTGAAGGACAACATAAGTACTTATCTTACTTACAAAAAACGATACCCAATAATTTTGAAAATGTGAAAATCGCGATTGATTGTGCCAATGGAGGAACATCATTTTTAGCACCACAATTATTTGCTAATCTAGGAGCAGAAGTTTTTTTAATGAATAATAAACCTAATGGAATAAATATCAATGATAATTGTGGCTCAACAAATGTGCAAAATTTACAAAAATTTGTTTTAGAAAATCAAGTTGATATAGGATTAGCCTTTGATGGGGATGGCGATAGACTAATTGCGGTAAATGAGTTAGGAGAAAAAGTTACTGGAGATCATATCTTATATATATTAGGTTGTTATTTCAAAGAACAAGATAAATTAAAGAATAATACCATTGTTACGACTGTAATGAGTAATTATGGATTATATAAAGCACTAAATCAGAAAAATATTAATAGCGTTCAAACTCAAGTTGGTGATCGCTATGTATTAGAAGAAATGTTGAAAAATGATTATGTTTTAGGTGGAGAACAGTCCGGTCATATTATATGTTTAGATTATAGTACTTCTGGTGATGGCTTATTAACAGCCTTACAATTAATCAATATCTTGGTAGAAAAGCAAGTCAAACTTTCTGAAATTACTAAAGATTTTATAAATTATCCACAAAAATTAAAAAATATTGAAGTGAAAGATAAAAATAGTGTTTTAAATAATGAAAGAGTACAAAATAAGATAAAAGAAGTCGAGTCATTCTTAAAAGATACAGGTCGAGTTTTAGTAAGACCATCAGGAACAGAACCGTTAATACGAGTTATGGTGGAATGTGAAACAGAAGAATTATGTGAGAAGTATGTAAATGATATTATTGATGAAATTAGGCAAGTAAATTAACTTGCCTTTTTTATATATTTTGTCAAATAATTTAATTTATTGAATATACTTAAATGAGTAGAGTGTAGGTGATGGTAATGGTGTTAATCGATGATATTAATATGAATGTCGAGATTGGTGGTAATGGTTCTAATAATATTCTTTTATTACATGGATGGGGTCAAAGTACTAAATCCTTTACTGGTATTGATAAATACTTACATAATTACTTTAAGGTATATAATATTGACCTACCAGGCTTTGGCTTAAGTGATAAACCGCCATATCCTTTTAATACAGAAGATTATGCTCATGTTATTAAAAAAATTATTGATTATTATGAAATACATAATCCAATAATTATTGGTCATTCTTTTGGAGGAAGAGTGGCGATAAAATATGCTTTTCTATATAAAGATGTCAAAAAATTAATTTTAATAGATAGTGCGGGTATTGTTCATAAGAAGAAATTATCGTATTATATAAAAGTTTATACTTATAAGTTAGTAAAAAAAATTTTATCCTTACCATTCTTAAAAAAATATCGTCATAAGATATTAAGTAAATTTGGCTCTAACGATTACAAAAATGCTGATAATTTTATGAAAAAGGTGTTAATTAATGTTGTGAATGAAGATTTACGAGATGAGATGAAAGACATTAATTGTCCAACATTATTATTTTGGGGAACAAATGATGATGTTACGCCTTTAAGTGATGCTTATATAATGAAAGAATACTTTCCTGATGCTGGATTAGTTAAAATTCCTCAAGCTGGACATTTTTCATATTTGGATAATATGCCCTTTTTTTTAAAGGTATTGGATGAGTTTTTAAAAAATGATAAATAATAAGGGGGTGTATAAATGCTTTATTGGTTAATTTATATTGCTTCTTCTTTTCTTGTTATATATATTTTTTATAAACGGTTTATATATAGTTGTTATACGATGCAACTTGAACATTACCAAATAGGTAGATTACTAGATTGGTACTATAAAAATAGAATGAATAAGAAACTTATAATACCATTAATAAGTTCAATTATTTCTATGATCTTAGTAATTGTTATAAGATTTTATTATGTATTATTCATAGAAATCGTATTATCATTAGTAACCTTGCCATATGTAAATTATAGACAAGATAAAAATAGACTAAAACTCACTAATCGCATGAAACGACTATTGGGTTTTATTTTATTTATCGTATTATTAGTTTTTCTTATAACCTATCTAATACTTAATAATAATTTTAAAATAGAAGAAATAATATATATTTATTTATTAATTTTAAATTTTCTCGTAGTTGATTTAGTGATATTTGGGACACTAATTGCTTATCCTTTAGAAAAAGTTATTCAAAATAAACTGATTAATAAAGCACGTCTGAAAATATTAGAAAATCCGCGTTTGCAAGTTATAGGTATTACAGGTAGTTTTGGAAAAACCTCTACTAAGTTTGTAGTTAATAAAATCTTACAAAAAGAATTTTTTGTTTACTCAACACCACAATCATATAATACGCCAATGGGTATAACTCTTAGTGTTAATGAATATTTAAAGAACATAACGCAGGTTTTTGTTTGTGAAATGGGAGCTAGAAGAATAGGTGAAATAAAAGAATTAGCTAATATTGTTTTTCCTAAGATTGGTATTATAACTGCTATCGGACCACAACATTTAGAAACATTTGGTAATGTAAAAAACATTATTAGCACAAAATTTGAGCTTATTGAATCTTTACCTAGTGATGGATTAGCTATATTAAATTATGATAATTTTTATATTCGTAATTATCAAGTTAAGAATGATGTTAAAATTATAACATATGGTATTGAGCAATCTAATGTCGATTATTATGCTTTAAACATTCATTATGGTATATCAGGTTCGACTTTTGAAGTGCAATTTCCTAATAAAGAAAGATATCTTTTCCAAACAAAATTATTAGGCAAGCATAATATCAGCAATATTTTAGCAGGAATTGCCTTAGCTGATTATTATAAAATAAATATTCGTAAGATTATTAATGCGGTTAAGGAACTCGAACCAGTAAAACATCGCTTAGAACTTATTAATATGTCAAATTATTGTATTATTGATGATTCATTTAATGCCAATGTTGAGGGTAGTCAAAATGCTTTAGATATTTTGAATCATTTTAAAAATAAGAAAATAATTATTACTCCGGGGTTAATAGAGTTAGGTGATAAACAATATGAATATAATTATAATTTGGGTACAATCATAGCGAAAGTTTGCGATTATGTGGTATTAGTTGGTATTAAACAGACTAATCCAATATATAACGCTTTAAAGGATAGTCATTTTCCTTTAGATAATATATATATCACAAATGAATATATTGAAGGGTTTAATCATATTGTTGAAAAGTTTAAAGAAAATTTTACTGTACTTATCGAAAATGATTTACCTGATAATTACAGTGAATAGGTGGTGATATAATGCGCTTAAATGTCGGGGTGGTATTTGGTGGTAAATCTGTAGAACATGAGGTATCCATAATTTCTGCATTACAGATGATTGAGAATATGAATAAACTTAAATATAATCCGATAACCATTTACTTAACAAAAGATAATGATTTTTATTATCATGAGGATATGACAGATATTAAAATGTTTAAGAATATTGATGATTTAAAAAAACGAGCAAAGAAAGTTATCTTTCATAAACAAGGTAATAAATTATTGTTATATTCCATAAAAAAAAGAAAAATTAAAAAGCTTTATGAAATCGATGTTATTTTTTTAGTTACTCATGGTACTAACTGTGAAGATGGTACCTTATCTGCCTTCTTTGAATTGTTAAATGTTCCTTATGTGGGAAGTAATATTCTTTCTAGTGCCTTAAATCAAAATAAATGGAAAGCAAAAGCTTTATTTAAAAATAACAATATTCCAGTAATACCTTATTATGGTTTTTATGATGAAGAATATTATTGTCATGAAGAGAAGATCATCAATAAATGTGAAGCTTTAGGTTATCCATTAATAGTAAAACCAGCTACTTTAGGCTCTAGTGTGGGAATAAAAAAGTGTCATAATCGTGAAGATTTAAAAAATGCGATTATAGAAGCCATTCAGTATGATACTGAAATATTAGTTGAAAAGGCCTTAATTGAGCCAATAGAACTTAACTGTTCAGTATTAGGTAATTATATAAAGTATGAAACTTCTCTTATTGAAAGAGTCTTTCAAGAAGATGAAATCTTAAGTTATGATGATAAATATTTACGGGGTAAAAGTAGTAAGGGTATGGTTAACACTTCAAGAGAAATACCAGCTAATATTAGTGAAGAACTGAAAAAAGAAATCGAAGAATTATCTTGTAAAGCAGCTAAAGTAATAGGAGCATCAGGAGTTATACGCATCGATTATCTATATGACCAAAAAAATAAGCAAGTTTATTTAAATGAAATAAACACTATTCCAGGCTCATTATCATTTTACTTGTGGAAAGATAAAGGAAAAGAATACTACCAATTAATTGATGATTTAATCGATATAGCCATAAGAATATATCGTATTAAAAATAATAAGATTTATTCCTATGATAGTAATCTCTTAGCTTTAACTCCACAATTAAATAAAGGTAAATTATTCTAAATATAACTATATTCTTGGTAATATTTTCTTTACCTTAACTTAGTACTTAATGTATGCTAGAATAGTTATATGAAGTGGAGGAATATCGATGCGTAAGTATAATAGGAGAATATTGTTAGCGCTTGTTGTTGCTTATAAAAGAGGAATCATTAACATAAAGCCATTAAATAAATGGCTAAAATCTGAAGAAATATTATATCAAATATTAAAATATGTTACTTATATAGTTTTAATATCTACTCTGTTTATACTGATAGAATTTAAACTATTGGGCATTAATTTTGATAGTAACATATATGTCGGATATTATTTCATACCTAAATCAAATTTAATATTAGGGTTATTAATCGGTATCTTAGTCTTTAACTTATATAAACTAGGTAAGTATCTTATTCAAGTAATTATAGTAAAAAAAGCGATGAAAGAATATAAAATATCAGATAATGATGTGGAAATGGTAAATCGAGTAACATTTAAAATTAATGTATAAAGATAGAAAAAAGGGCATGAATCCAATTTATATTTGGATATCATGCCCTTATTATATTTATTAGTTCTTTTTTGCAATAATTTTATCAATAATTCCATATTTTAAAGCTTCATCAGCAAACATAAAGTGATCTCTTTCTGTATCTCTTTCTATGACCTCAATAGGTTGATTTGTTTTTTCGGATAACATCTTATTTAGGCGATTCTTTGTTTTTATAATTCTTTCCGCAGCAATTCTAATTTCTGTAGCTTGTCCTTGTACTCCTCCAAGTGGTTGGTGAATCATTATTTCACTATTAGGTAGTGACATTCGTTTTCCTTTTGCTCCACAAGCAAGGATAAAGGCAGCCATGGAAGCAGCCATACCTACACAGATAGTACAGACATCAGCTTTAATATATTCCATAGTATCTACTATGGCCATTCCGGCTGTTATTACTCCTCCGGGACTATTTATATATAGTTGAATATCTTTCTCATTATCTTCATTTTCTAAAAATAATAATTGGGCGACAATACTACTTGCTATTTGATCAGTAATTTCACCACTTAAAATTATAATTCTATCCTTTAACAACCGGGAATATATATCATATGCTCTCTCGCCCCTTCCCGTTTGTTCAATTACCGTTGGTATTAAGTTCATAA
Organism: Haloplasmataceae bacterium; assembly: GCA_036562215.1. Taxonomy (GTDB): domain Bacteria; phylum Bacillota_I; class Bacilli_A; order Haloplasmatales; family Haloplasmataceae; genus CALFRW01. The sequence goes on from DATCKO010000207.1 coordinate 6,918, forward strand.
AAAAACCTCCTTTATTACCTTTAATTATGATTCTAACATGAATAATACAAAACAACAATTAAAAAAAATGTAAAAACATGGGTTAATTGTTAAAAAGATATAATGATTGTCTATACTTGTAAAGTAATTGACATATTATGTATAATTGATATAATTATTGTAAATCGCATTACATTTTTAGCGGGTGATATGTATGAGTATTAATTTCCGAGAAGTGTTAAAGAAAATTGGTATAACTCAACAGGAATTAGCTGATTATCTCGGAATATCTCGACAATATTTAAATAGTTACTTAGATGAAACATTAGAAGAACCAAAAATACCAAGTAAATATTTGAATAATATCTTGTTTTTATTTGAGTGTAAAACAAGAGAAGAGATATACGATGAAAACTTTAGTCGTAATGCTAAGGTTATTAAGAAAAGAATGGGAATTGTTAAATCTACAAAAGAAAGTATCGAAAATTTATTTAATATAAAACATAATAGAAAAATTGAATTATTTAAAATAGTTGATTATTTTCAACATTTAGTAAAGCTAGATGATGATTTATTAGAATCATTTGCGATTTTTATGGAAAACTTAATTAAAGAACCTAGTTATATTTCACTACTTAGTTATATTGGCAAAAAATATTTATTAATAGACTTTTATGATGAGAGATTTAATCAAGATGAAAATAAATGTCGGGAAACATTATTATATGAAGCCTTTGAAGAAAATGATTTAGACTTTACTTTATATAAAGAAAAATATGAGAAGTTTCGTCTGAGTGTCAAAAAACATGAAGATATAGATATAGAAGCTTTAAAGAAAACCCTTGCTGAGTTAGGATATACTAATATATCACAGAAAGAAGTAATTGATTTATTAAAAAAATATAATGAAATTAAGAATAATGAAAAAGAGTAAGACATCAATTATATATTAGATGTCTTTTTCTTTGTAAAGAAATTACTCGTTTATATTTTAAAATATATCTAAAAATGTTATAATATGTTAGGGATTTTGTTAATTAACTAATCTTTAATTATAAAAAATAGTTATTACATAATAATATTATTGAGGTGAAACATTTAATGAAAGTAGCACTAGGATGTGATCATGCTGGTTTAGAATTGAAAAACCAAATTATCACTTTATTAAATGAATTAGGAATCAAATATCAAGATTTTGGTGCATATGAACCTGTAAGTTGCGATTATTCCGATTATGCGATAAAGGTTAGTGAACTTGTGGCCAAAGGAGAGTATGATCGAGGAATATTAATATGTGGCACGGGAATTGGTATGTGTATTGCGAGTAATAAGGTAAAAGGAATTAGAGCAGCCCTTGTTGAAAATCTATATTCAGCACGCTTAACAAGAGAGCATAATAACACCAATGTCTTATGTCTAGGTGCAAGAGTTATAGGACCAGAAATCGCCAAAGAAATCGTTAAAATATGGTTAAGTACAGAGTTCCTTGGTGGGAAACACGAAAGAAGAATAAATAAAATTACAGAGTATGAAAATATAAATTTAAAAAAATAGTGGAGGGAATTATATGAATTATTTAAAAGAAAAAGATCCTGTAATTTATGAAAGTGTAGTAAAAGAACTAGAAAGACAAAGAAACAATTTGGAAATGATTGCTTCAGAAAACTTTGTTTCTAAAGCCGTTTTAGAGGCTCAAGGTTCAATTTTAACAAACAAGTATGCTGAAGGTTATCCAAATAAACGGTATTATGGTGGTTGTGTTAATGTTGATGTTGTGGAAGATGTTGCTAGAGACCGTTTAAAACAATTATTTAATGCAGAACATGCTAATGTACAACCACATTCTGGTTCACAAGCTAATATGGCTGCTTATATGACACTTATAGAACATGGTGATACCGTTTTAGGTATGGATTTAGCACATGGTGGACATTTAACACATGGTAATCCATTAAACTTTTCCGGTAGAAATTACAAATTTGTCAGCTATGGTGTAGATAAAGACACAGAAACGATCAATTATGAAAAAGTTAGAGAAATAGCCTTAGAAACAAAACCTAAACTAATTGTAGCTGGTGCTAGTGCTTATCCAAGAGAAATCAATTTTAAAAAATTCCGTGAGATAGCAGATGAAGTTGGCGCTTACTTTATGGTAGATATGGCCCATATTGCAGGACTTGTAGCTGCTGGTTTACATATGAGTCCAGTACCTTATGCTGATATTGTTACTTCAACAACACATAAAACTTTACGTGGACCACGTGGTGGTATTATTCTATGTAAAGAAAAGTATGCTAAGGATTTAGATAAGAATGTCTTCCCAGGTATGCAAGGTGGCCCATTAATGCATGTTATTGCTGCAAAAGCTGTTAGTTTCTATGAAGCACTTCAACCTGAATATAAACAATATATGTTAAATGTTAAAAATAATGCTTATCGTCTTTCAGAGTGCTTAAAGAGTAAAGGCTTTAGAATTGTATCTGGTGGTACAGATAATCATATGATTTTAGTCGATGTAAAATCTAGCTTTGGTGTTACAGGAAAAGAGGCTGAACATTTACTAGATGAAGTAGGAATTACTACTAATAAAAATATGATTCCATTTGATAATGAAAAACCATTTGTCACAAGTGGTATTCGTATGGGTACTCCAGCATTAACAACTCGTGGCTTCACGGAAGATGATATGGATGAAGTTGCTGATATTATCTATGAAACATTGAAATATCGAGATGATATTAACAATGTCACTAAACAAAAAGAAAGAGTTAAAAAACTAGTTGAAAAGCATCCTTTATATCCTTGTGAAAAAGATAATTAAATTTAAAATTATAGATTTTTGAAAAAGAATTTGTTAGAATTTAGATATTGTCTAAACCTGGAAAGGAGACATATAGATGTTTAGTATATTCGATGACCCCATGGTGCTAATAATAAATCATCCATTAATAACTCATAAATTGACGCAAATCCGTAAGAAAGAAACTGGTACAAATGAGTTTCGGAAAATTGTCAACGAGATTGGTGGTTTAATGGTGTATGAAATTACCCGTGATTTAGAATTAGAGGAAATCGAAATTGAAACTCCTGTTGCCAAAATGGTCGCTAAGCAATTAGCAGGAGAAAAATTAGTTGTTTGTCCAATTTTACGAGCCGGTCTAGGTATGGTAGATGGAATTCTACAAATGTTACCATCAGCTCGTGTTGGTCATATCGGTTTATACCGAGATGAAAAAACATTAAAACCAGTTGAGTATTTTGCCAAGTTTCCTAATAAGCTAGAAGATCGTCTAGTAATAATAGTTGACCCTATGTTAGCTACAGGTGGTTCAGCTGTTTCTGCGGTTGATATGGTAAAAAAACGAGGAGCTAGAAATATTAAATTTGTTTGCTTGGTAGCAGCACCAGAAGGAGTACAAGCTCTAAGACAAGGTCATCCTGATGTACCAATCTATATTGCTGCTTTAGATGAAAAGTTAAATGATAAGGGCTATATAATTCCTGGTTTAGGTGATTGTGGAGATCGAATTTTTGGAACTAAATAGGTTTAATTATGAGTGAAGACAATAATAAGAAACCTAGATATACTTTTGAAGAATTAAGTGAGAAATACCTAGAGAAAAAAGCAAAAAATGAGAAGAATATAATAAAGGATATTGGAAAAGATTATTCCATGGTTATATCCTTTATCGTATCACTTATGTTGCTTATTTCTCTAGGGCTTTTCCTTGGATATAAGTTAGACCAAAAATTGAAAACAACTCCACTGTTTATTTTAATCTTTACCTTCTTAGGGATAGCTGTCAGTTATCGTAATCTATTTAAAGAGGCAAATAGAAAGAAATAAGGGTGTTTATATGAATGAAAATTATGAATTACAAAATTTATATCGAAAAATTATAAGTATTTCTTGGATTATTATTCTTTCTGTAAGTGTTATTTTAACAGTAATATCATTAATTTTTTTTCCTGGTGAACTGTGGTATAAATTAACACTTAGCTTTATTTTAGGTTCGATGACTAATCTTTTAGCATTTAACTTACTCAAGAACAATGTCTCTAATGTTACATCAAATGCTAGAAAAGCGATTAGTGATACCATATCAAACAATTTTATTAGATTAATTATCTATGCTGTGGTATTATTTATTAGCTTTAAAAGCGATAAACTAAACGCTTATGTTGTGGCAACTGGATTTTTAGTTGTAAGAATTTCCATTTATATCCAAACTTTCTTAGATAAGAGGAAGGAGGTAAAATAATTATGCAAGAGGTAGATAGAATTAACCGCCATAGTAGTAAACTAAAATTAATCCTAATATCTTTTATAATATTAGCTTGCTTTTTCCTCTTATTAACAATAATTGGCTTAATTGTAAATGGTCTTTTTGAGTTTGATACGACAAAAGAGGTATATCTATTAAAAGGAACCAATATTGAATTAGTACCGCATGTAATATCCATTATTATAATAGCAGTAATCTTAGTAGCCTTAATGGTATATATTAATCGTAAAATTAAGAAAGCCGATCCTTTAAAAAAACCTAAAGGTATCTTATTATTAGTAGAAATATTAGTAACAACAATTGATAATTTTACTGTTAATATGGTAGGAGAGAAAATGAAATCTTTAGCACCTTATTTAGGTTATTTAGCTATATACTTATTTACTGCAAATATTTTCGGTTTATTTGGTTTTACTCCACCAACAGCAAACTTATCAGTAACTTTAACCTTTGGTTTAACTACTTTTATACTTATCAGATATTATGGAATAAAGGCTAATGGTTGGGGACATTTTAAATCATTGTTTTCCCCAATACTTCTAACACCAATTAACATAATTGGTGAAATAGCTGTACCATTTACATTATCAATTCGTTTATTTGGTAACATACTTAGTGGTGCAATAATTATGACTTTAATCTATACAGGTTTAGGATTAGGGTTAAATGGTTTACTGACCGTTTTATTTCATTCAAATTTTGGTGGGATTGGAGAATTATTAACTCCATTTCTGGGAGTACCGCTTTTCCATATTTACTTTGATCTATTTTCTGGATTCATTCAAACATTTGTATTTATTTTGTTAACTTCAGTATTTATCTCAAATGCAACAAATTAAGAATATATAATTAGGAGGAATTTTCAATGTTAGAATTATTACCAAATTTAATTTTAGCTGCTTCACAAATTACTGATAAGGGTTATGCTTATCTTGGTGCAGGTATTGCTATGATTGCTGGAATAGGACCAGCTATAGGACAAGGATTTGCTGCTGGAAAAGGTGCTGAAGCTGTTGGCCGTCAACCAGAAGCTGCAGGGCCAATTCGTACTATGATGTTACTTGGACAAGCAGTTGCTGAAACAACCGGATTATATTCCCTAGTTGTTGCTTTAATTCTAATATTCGTAGCTTAATTATTTACGAGGGTTTTGGCCTCATAAACTGATAGAAGGAGGCAAAAAATGCAAGAACTTAGTCAAAAATTATCAGAACTTGTTCAAGGTGGGTTGTTTCCCAACCCTATAACTTTTATTGTACAGATTATTTCCACAATCATATTATTTATCTTGTTGAAAAAGTTAGTATGGAAACCAATGAGAGAGTTTCTTGATAAGCGCAGTGCTGTAATTGTTGATGAGTTAGATAGTGCCAAAAGAGCAAGAGAAGAAGCTGAAAGAATAAAGTTAGAATATGAAAGTAAACTCAGTCAAGCCAAAAAAGATGCTTTGGAAATGCTTGATAATGCTCGTGAACAAGCTGAATTGATAAAAGAAGAGATTATTAATGATGCTCATAAAGAAGCTGAATATATTATTAATAATGCTAATAAGCAAATAGAAATTGAAAGAAATAAAGCAGAACAAGAATTAAAGACTGAAATTGTCGATATCGCGTTTTCTGCTATGGAAAAAGTATTATCGGAAAACATGGATTCAAGTAAGAATCGTGAATTAATTGATAAATTTATTAATGAGATAGGTGAATAGTATATGACTAATGATTATGCAAAAGAATATGCTATCGCCCTCTTTGATTTAGCATTAGAAAAAAACATTCTTGATATTATTGTTGATGAATTTATTAAGGTAACAGATATTATTAATGAAGAAAAGTCTTTTATAAAATTGCTAACTCACCCAGAACTAAGTAAGCAAGAAAAAAAAGAAATTATTGGAAAGACCTTTAATAGTGTAAATTCAACCTTAATGAATTTTCTTAATGTTATTGTAGAAAATAACCGCTTTATAGATGTTGATTATATAAAACAAGAGTTTGTAGATTTATATAATGATTACTTAAATATTATGCATGTGGAAGCTAGAACTTCTACTCTATTAACGAGTGAGCAAATAAATCTACTCGAAAAAAAATTAGAACGTAAGTATCGGCATAAAATCCAAATCGAAAATATTATTGACAAGAATATTATTGGTGGTGTGATGCTCAAAATTAATAATCAAATTATTGATTATACAATTAAAACTCAATTACAGAGTTTAAAGTCACATATTTTAAAACAGACATAGGTAAGGCAGGTGAACTTCGTGGCAATTAAACCAGAAGAAATAAGTGCACTTATAAAAGAGCAGATTAGGAACTATGAAGCTAAACTAAATACTTCTGAAACTGGTACAATCATTAAAGTTGGTGATGGTATCGCATTAGTTCATGGATTAGACAATGCGATGGCTGGAGAGTTACTAGTTTTTCCTAATGATATATATGGAATGGTTCAAAATTTAGAAACGAGACATGTTGGAGCTATATTATTAGGAAATACTAGATTAGTAAAAGAAGGAGATATAGTTAAACGAACAGGGAAGATTTTAGAAGTTCCTGTAGGAAAAGAACTAATTGGTCGTGTTGTAAATCCTTTAGGACAACCTCTTGATGGCAATGGGCCTATTAAATACCAAAAAACTAGAATAGTTGAACAAAAAGCTTCTAGTGTTATGGCGCGTAAATCTGTTCATCAACCATTACAAACTGGAATCAAAAGTATTGATTCATTAGTACCTATTGGTAGAGGTCAACGTGAATTAATCATCGGTGACCGACAAACAGGTAAGACCTCTATAGCTGTAGATACCATTTTAAATCAAAAGGGACAAAATTGTATATGTATATATGTTGCCATTGGCCAAAAAGAATCAACGGTTGTTGGAGTAGTTGAGACTTTGAAAAAATATGGAGCTTTGGAGTATTCAATAGTTGTTTCGGCTTCAGCCTCTGACCCAGCACCTTTATTATTTTTAGCACCATATGCTGGTGTAACGATGGCTGAAGAATTTATGTATAATGGAAAAGATGTTTTAATCATTTATGATGATTTAACCAAACATGCTATCGCTTATCGAGAACTATCATTACTATTACAACGTCCACCTGGACGTGAAGCCTTTCCTGGTGACGTATTCTATCTTCATTCTCGTTTACTAGAAAGAGCTGCTAAATTGAATGATGAACTAGGTGGAGGTTCTATTACAGCCCTTCCGATTATTGAAACCCAAGCAGGAGATATTACTGCTTATATTCCAACGAATGTTATTTCAATAACTGATGGTCAAATCTTCTTACAATCTAATCTCTTCCATTCTGGTATTCGTCCAGCAATTAATCCCGGATTATCTGTATCTCGTGTAGGTGGCGCAGCACAAATTAAAGCCATCAAGAAAGTATCAGGTACATTACGAATTGATTTAGCATCCTATCGAGAATTAGAGGCATTTACACAATTTGGTTCAGATTTAGACCCAGCAACCAAAGCCAAACTAGAGCGAGGTATTAGAACAGTTGAAGTTTTAAAACAAGGATTACATGAAATTATTCCAGTTGAAAAGCAGACTTGTATTTTATATGCTTTAATCAATGGCTTTTTGGATGATGTAAATGTAAAAGATATACGTCATTTTGAAAAAGAATTATATAGTTATTTAGACAAAGATGAGTTTGGACTTTCTATTATTAATGAAATAAAAGAAACTAAAGAACTTCCAGATTCGGAAAAGATGAATAAATTAATTACCGAATTTAAAAAACAATATATACACTAACACCATAAATAAAGGTGGTGATTAATATGGCTTTAGGAACAGCTCGAGATATCAAAAACAAAATAGAGGCAACTAAGAAAACATCGCAAATTACAAAAGCTATGAACATGGTATCTGCTTCAAAACTACGGCGAGCTGAGAAAGTTACGAAAGAGTATCAGCCATTTATGAGAAGTATTAAAAACACAATTGCCCAAATCTTAAACTCCAATATTGACATAAAGCATAAAATGTTGGAAAAACGCGAAATAAAGAAAACAGGCTATTTACTAATAACATCTGACCGAGGGTTAGCTGGTGGATATAATAATAACTTGTTTCGAAAGTTTTTAAGCGATGTGGAAGATAAGCATCACTCAAACGATGATTTTTATTTGGGAATTATTGGCAGTAAAGGTTATTATTATTTTAAGTCCAAGGATATGAACATGATTAATCAACGAATAATTAATATTCGTGATGATGTTCAGTTTATCGATATAATAGAAGTGATTCAAAAATTAATCGATATGTATATATTAGAAGAAATTGATGAAATTGTGGTTTATTATAATAAATATATTAACACTTTAAAACAAGATATAACTGCTGAAGTAATATTACCAATAGAAACAATAGATGGAGAAGATAAATCAATAATGTATGATTTTGAACCATCACCACAACAAGTGTTGAATACATTGCTTCCTATTTATATACAAAATTTAATCTATGGAATTATCTTAAATGCTAAGACAAGTGAACATGCAGCACGAATGACTGCAATGAAGAGTGCGACTGATAATGCACTAGAGATAGTAGAAACTTTAACTACACATTATAATCGTGCTCGACAAGCATCCATAACACAAGAATTAACAGAAATTGTGAGTGGAGCTGCCGCATTAAAGTAACTCTACAAGTAGAGGAGGAATTTAATTGAACAAAGGTAAAGTTGTGCAGGTAATGGGACCAGTAGTTGACGTAGAGTTTAACAAAGGTGATTTACCTGCGATATATAATGCTTTAAAAATAGATATTCCCAAAGAAGCAAATAACGGTATTTCTATTGATTTAACGTTAGAAGTTGAATTACATATCGGTGATAATGTTGCACGTTGTGTAGCTATGGACTCTACTGATGGATTAGTACGTGGTATGGAAGTAATTGATACTGGAAAACCTATTACAGCCCCTGTAGGTAAAGCAGTCTTAGGTCGATTATTCAATGTATTAGGCCAACCTATTGATGGTAAAGATGAACCTCAAAATGTCTCTTATAACCCAATTCATCGTGATGCCCCAAGTTTTGATGAATTATCGACAAAAGTGGAGATTTTGGAGACTGGTATTAAATCCATAGACCTTCTTGCTCCATATATTAAAGGTGGTAAAATCGGTTTATTTGGTGGTGCTGGAGTAGGAAAAACGGTATTAATTCAAGAATTAATTCATAATATTGCTCAAGAACATGGTGGTATATCCGTTTTCGCAGGTGTAGGTGAACGTACACGAGAAGGAAATGATTTATATCATGAGATGACCGCATCTGGAGTTATTAATAAAACTTCGATGGTCTTTGGACAAATGAATGAACCACCAGGAGCAAGACTTCGTGTTGGTTTAACTGGTTTAACCATTGCTGAATATTTCCGTGATGTAGAAAAACAAGATGTATTGTTTTTTATCGATAATATCTTTCGGTTTGTCCAAGCTGGTTCAGAAGTATCGGCATTATTAGGTCGTATGCCTTCAGCTGTAGGGTATCAACCTACATTAGCTACAGAAATGGGGCAATTACAAGAACGGATTACATCTACAAAAGATGGTTCCATAACTTCTATTCAAGCGGTTTATGTTCCTGCTGATGATTATACTGACCCTGCACCAGCAACAACATTTACGCATTTGGATGCTACGACCGTATTAAGTAGAAAGTTAACCGAAATGGGTATTTATCCAGCTGTTGACCCGCTTGCTTCGACATCGCGAGGTTTAGCTCCTGAAATAGTTGGTGAAGACCATTATGAAGTTGCAAGACGTGTTCAACAAATCATTCAAAGATATAATGAACTTCTTGATATTATTGCGATTTTAGGAATGGATGAATTAAGTGAAGAAGATAAGTTAATTGTTCATCGTGCTAGACGTGTACAAATGTTCCTATCACAAAATACCCATGTTGCAGAAGCCTTTACAGGTCAACCTGGTTCTTATGTACCAATCAAAGAGACAATTCGTGGATTTAAAGAGATTCTTGATGGTAAACATGATAATCTTCCTGAAGAAGCTTTCCACTTAGTAGGTACAATTGATGATGCAATTGCCAAAGCCGAAAAATTAATGAATTAGTAATGGAGGATTTACAATGATTAAAATTAATGTTGTAACTCCAAGAGGTCGATTGTTTTCTGAAGAAGCTAACATTTTAGTGATTCGCAACAGCGAAGGAGAACAAGCCATAATGAAGGATCATATTCCAGTTGTTATTGCGATAAATCCTGGCTACATCCGTTTAATGCGAAATGAAGAAACACTTTATGTCACAATTGTAGGTGGCTATTTAGAGTTTTCAAATAACGTCGCTAATATAATTGCACAAGAAGCTGAAGTGGGAAAAGATCATGAAAACGCATTAAAACACTTAGAGGAATTAAGAAAACAGCGTTTAGAAGAAAATAAAAAACGTAATATCGACTTCACAAAAGCTGAAAGAGATTTACGGGAAGAGATCAAAAAAATAAATGCTAGTAAATATAAATAATGACTTATAAGGATTAAGGTAAAAAAGTAACTTAATCCTTTTTCAATATAATGGTATAATAATGATAAAAATAAAAAAATGAGGTTAATATTATGAAGATTTATTTAGTTTTGGAACTATGTATTTATTTTGCTTTATTACCTATCGTATATAAAGTAGTAAGTAGTATAGAAATTTCAAAAATATTTAAAAAAGGACATATTAATGAGATTCGTATGTTTTATGTTTTTGTAATAATTATTATAACTAAGTTTGTAGGCGACTTTATTAACATGTTAATGACTTATTTTCGTCAATTATTTTTATAAAAAAATATCCAAATTTGGTAATTTTTATGAATAATTGATTTTTCACTGTTCATACTAAGAACGAGGTGAGAACAGTGAAAGACAAAATATTAAATATTTTGAAAAAAGGCCAATCATATTCATTTATTATCTTTTTGGCATTGATAGTAGCAACGTTCATTATAATAGCACAAATCAATAAACCAAATAATAACAATACTACTGATGATCCTACTATAACTGATCCAAATAACCAAGGTTCTAAAGTAGAAGAAGAAGACATCTTATTACCATTAGATGTTGAAAATCCTCAAATTGCTAGAGGTTATTGGCATATTAATGCTTCTAAAGAAGAAAGGGCAGCTGCAACAATTAAATTAAGTAATGGATATGCCTTAAATAATGGAATTAATTATACTATTGATAAAGAGACCGAGTTTGATGTTGTAGCATCATTAACAGGAAAAGTAGTAAAAGTAGGATATGATGATTTACATGGTTATGTTGTGGAAATTGAACACATAAATGGTCTTAAGACATTATATTCAAGTTTAGGATCAGTAAATGTAGAACTTGATGAAGTCGTAAGTCAAGGTGAAGTTATAGGTAAAGCTGGTTCTAATAATTATGATCCAGAATCAGGAGTTCATGTCCACTTTGAGATTTTCTTAAATGGTTTTAAGCAAAACCCAAATGAAATGATTGGTACAAAAGTCAGTGATTATGCTGATGAATAGAATAAATTAAGCCTTTAAAATTTTAAAGGCTTTTTTTAATTTCCGTATATTTAATTAAATATCGAAATATATTAGTACTAAACAATACTAGGGGGATAAAAATGAATGATCAAATAATCAATCGGGTATTACAAGTAGCTCATTATTTTTTGAAGACTAAAGGTACGGTTAGAAGTATCGCCAAAAATTTTGGTGTATCGAAAAGTACTATCCATAAGGATTTGACCGAAAGATTATTAGAACTAGATAAAAATACTTATATAGAAGTTAGGGAATTACTTGATTATAATAAATCTGTTCGTCATATTAGAGGTGGTAAATCCACAAAAATGAAATATTTAAAACAAATTAGTTAGAATAGTCAACTTCACAAATCACTTTATCTTTAAAGGCATATTTTATATTATTATTCGTATACTCAATAATATCTTGAATAAATTTCGTTGTTTTTTCTATGTCAATTTGATATGTATAGGTTACTTTTTCTAAGTATGTCTTATTAACGAGGTCATATTGCTTAAATTTATTATCAAAAAGACCAATTTGGGAATAATCAAGTTCTATATCGATGAGTTGCATCAATTTTTTTTCAATGATTCCCACTTCATTAATGGTTTCGCTACATGAGGTGCTATAGGCTCTTATTAAGCCACTTGCACCTAATTTTATTCCACCGAAATATCTAGTAACTACACAAACTGTATCAGTTAAGTTAAATTTTTTTAATACTTCTAAAATAGGAATACCAGCGGTTCCACTTGGTTCTCCATCATCACTCGATTTTTGTATAAGCCTATTCTCACCTATTATATATGCATAACAATTATGTGTGGCATTATAATGGGTTTTTTTGATTGACTTAATAAACTCTAAAGCTTCTTCTTTGGTATTGGCTCGATTAACAGAACATATAAAACGCGATTTATTAATCACAATTTCCTTTTCACCAAAGCCCTTAATAGCTAAGTACATATTTTATCACCTATCAATATTATAAATGATTTAATTTCAATAACAAGAAAATTTTTCATATAAAATAAAAGTACTATACATTTGACAAAATTATTGGTAAAATTACTATATATCGACATAAGGTGGGATAGAAATGAATAAGGAAAAAATTGCGATTGTCACTGATAGTTCATCATCATTGGATTATATAAAACATGAATATGATAATATATTCATGGTAAGAATGCCGATATATTTTGGTGACAAAGAATATATTGATGGAAAAACAATTACGGCAGAAGAGTTTTATACTAAGTTAGATACTGAAAACGTCATTCCAACAACTGCACAACCATCGCTTGGAGAAACTCTAGAATTATACGAATATTTAAGAGATCAAGGCTATACAGATATAATACATCTTCCCATTTCCAAAGGTATAAGTGGTGTATATCAAACCTTGTTTTCCATTTCTGATTCCGTAGATGGTATTAACATACATATTGTAGATACAAAAGCAACTTCTGTCATATTAGCTTTTATTGTCCTAGAAGCAGCTAAATATATAAAGGAAAATAAATCGGTAAATGAGGTATTAGAATATTGTAATTATTTATCATCTAACTATAAAGCTTATTTTATGGTTAATGATTTAAAATACTTAATTAAAAACGGTCGTTTATCAAATGCCGCTGGTTTTATCGGTAGCATATTAAAAATTAAACCGATATTAACATTTAATGAAAATGGCGAAATTATTGGTATTGATAAAATTCGTACGACTAAGAAGGCAATGACACATATTCTTGAAAGAGTATTAAGTGAAACAAATGGTAAAAAGGTTAAGTATTTTATGGCGTACGGATTTGAAAAAGAATTAACTGAAGAGTTTGATAATTTAGTATCGCAATATATTGATATTAATGATGCTGTACGCAGTCTTTTCCCAACAGTCATTGGTGCTCATGTTGGTAGTAGTGTTATATCTTTAGGTTATTTTATATTAAGAGATTAAAGATAGATTTTCATGCAAATCTATCTTTTTTTGTCGTATATAATTTTGGGTGATAATATTGCTAATTGAGTATACTAAAGGCAATGATTATGAGGTTTTTTCTGTGGAAAAGATAGATAAAAAGTATTTTTGTCATAGATGTGGAAATAAGTATCAAAAAGCTTTCTTTAAAGATCAATTAGGAGTATATTGTCAAAGATGTTTGATTTTTGGTAAGAGTTCTACCTATCATAAAATTTATCGAAAAAATAGGGAATGTCATTTTATTGGTGAATATGGTCTAAAAAAAGTTATTAATTTGTCTGATATTCAGAAAATAGCATCAAAAAAATGCGTTGAAGCCTTTAATAATGGTAAAAACTTGCTAATATATGCAGTATGTGGAGCAGGAAAAACAGAAATTGTATATGAAGTAATCCTTGAAGCTCTTAATAAAGGTAAAACTGTCTGTTTTGCGACACCAAGAAAAGATGTTGTTCTAGAATTAGTACCACGATTTAAACGGGATTTTTATCAGGTGGAGATAGTGTCACTATATGGCGAATCCAATGAAAAAGGGAAAGTAGGAAATTTATATGTCAGTACAACCCATCAATTGATTAACTTCTATCAATATTTTGATTTAGTAATATTAGATGAGGTTGACGCTTTTCCTTACTATAATAATAAAATGCTAGAAGGCTTTGTATATAAAGCTAAAAAACTAGAAGCCCCTATTATTTTTTTAACAGCGACACCATCTAAACAATTAAAATATATGATGAATCATAAATTAATTGATTATTATATTATTCCTGCTCGTTTTCATAAATATCCCATTCCTGTACCATATGTTTCTTTGACACATAATACTAAGAAGAAAATTATGATGGGAAAGTGTCCAAAAAAGATATATCGTTGGTTATATAAACGAGAAAGACAAACTTTTATTTTTGTACCTAGTATTGAGTTAGGTCAAAAATTAGAAGAGATATTAGGAAAATTGTTTTACTGTAAATTTGTTTATGCGGAAATGCCCAATCGAAAAACACTAATTAACCAGTTCAGAGAGAAAAAGATCCAATTTTTAATAACCACAACTATATTAGAAAGAGGAGTAACTGTTTCTAATGTGGATGTGTGTATTATAAATACAGATGATGAGATTTTTGATGAACGGGCCATTGTACAAATTAGCGGTAGGGCTGGTCGAGATGTAAGGTATCCAGTTGGAGATGTTTATTTATTTGCCGATTACTATACAAGAAGCATTAAAGGAGCGATAAAAACCATTAAACAGATGAATAAATTAACTAAAAAGAGACAATTGTTGAGGTAATAAAATGGTGTGTCTTTTATGTGGTGATTATATTAGACCAAAATTAAACTTTTCATCGCTTTTTTTATATCCAAAAACTATTTGTGATAAATGTCAAAATCGTTTAGAAACAGTTAAGAGAGGTTGTCCAATTTGTGGTAAAAAAAACTTAGATGATATTTGTGAAGATTGTCGTTATTGGGAAAAAAATCATATCGTAGTCCCTAATTATTCTCTTTATTATTATAATAGCTATGCTAAAGAAATAATGAGAAGAATTAAGTTTCTTGGAGATGCTCATTTATTACTAGCTTTTCAAAATGACATAAAGGAATTCTTTAAAAAAGGTAAGTATAAAAATTATTATCTAGTACCAGTACCGTTACATCCCATTCGTTTTATAGAAAGAGGTTTTAATCAAAGTCTATTATTAGCAAATTTAATTAATTTACCTATAATAGATATTGTCGTAAGAACAAGTAATGAAAAGCAGAGTAAAAAGAAAAAAGTGGACAGATTAGTTTTGGATAATCAATATCAGTTGATAGATAGAATTGAGAATGATGTTAAAAACATCATTATTGTTGATGATATATATACCACAGGAGCAACAGTTCATAAGATAGCTAAGTTATTATATGACAATAATATAGAAAAGGTAGTTAGTTTTACACTCTTTCGTAGTTAAATATAGTAATTGTCGAAATTTTTATGTTAAAATACTTTGAATTTTAATATTTTATGTATTAATATATATATAAAGTAAGTTTTTGGAGGTAGAGGTATGAGTGATAACCCTAATTTAACTAGAGGAAAAGTTAAATGGTTTAATAACGACAAGGGATATGGTTTTATTCAAATAGAAGATGAAAAAGAGGATATCTTCGTTCATTATTCTGCGATAATCGCAAAAGGTTACAAGACTTTAGAAGAAGGTCAAATGGTGGAATTTGAACTAATTCATGGGGAAAAGGGATTACAAGCAACAAATGTGGTAAAAATATAAATTTTTGTAAAATATTTCATATTCTACTCAACTTATGGTAAAATAGTATCAAAAGATGTAAAGGAGTTGTTGAGTATGAAAGTTAATTTTCGTGGTAAGAATGGTTTTGTTTTTACGGAAGCAATTGAAAACTACATTCGTGAAAAGTTAAAAAGAATTAGTAATTACTTTAATAAACCGGAAAATTTAGAGGCCAGAATTGTTTGTAGTGTTCTTAGAGAGGTTCAAACAGTAGAAATCACAATTCCAACTAAACAAATTGTTTTACGTGCAGAAGTAAGTAAAGACGATTTATATACAGCGATCGATTATGCGATAGATAAATTAGAAGCTCAAATTAGAAAACATAAAGACCGAATTAACTCATTATATCGCCAAAGAGAAGGCGTTGCTCAATTCTTTAAATCTAATGAAGAATTAGATATTAAAGGATTAGAAGCAGAAATAGTCGGAACTAATTTAGTTAAGAATAAGAAGGTTGAACTTAAACCTATGACAGCTGAAGAAGCAGCAATGCATATGGAATTAGTAGATCATGATTTTTATGTATTTCTTGATAAAGAAACTAATAAAGTATCAGTAATATATAAACGTCAAAAAGACCATGGATATGCAGTTATTCAAACAGAATAAGTATTTAATGCCTACTACATGTAGGCATTTTTATTTTTGACTTTTTTTCATTATCGTTTATAATTAGTGTTAATAAAGTAGGTGATTTTTTTGAAGATTTTACATACTAGTGATTGGCATATAGGAAGAATTCTAAATGAATTCTCCTTACTTGATGACCAAGAATATATTTTAAAAGAAATGTTTAAAGTAATTGAAAATGAAAAACCAGATGTGATAATTATAAGTGGCGATATATATGATCGATCCATCCCTCCTAAAGAAGCAGTGGAATTATTAGATAGAACCTTAACCCAAATTATTGAAGAATATAATATACCAACTATGATTGTTTCAGGAAACCACGATAGTCAAGAACGTTTAAGTTTTGGTAATGAGTTATTAAAACATAAGCAATTATATATAGAAGGTATGATATCTAACAATATAAAGAAGATAACGATGAGTGATGAATATGGTTTAATCAATTTTTATTTATTACCATATATACATCCATTAGTAGTACGTGATCTTTTTAATGAAGTTAGTATTAAGGATCATCAAGAGGCCTTTAAGTTTTTAATGGATAAAATTTATGAGAATTTAAATACTAGTGAACGTAATATATTAATCACTCATAATTATATAATTAGTGACTTAAATTCTATAATACTATCTGATTCAGAGAGAAGTCTATCTTGTGGAGGTATTGATTATATTGATGCTTCACTAGTTGAGATGTTTGATTATGTAGCTTTAGGACATCTTCATAATTACCAAAAGGTAAAAAAAGATTGTATTCGTTATAGTGGCTCCATATTAAAGTATTCCTTTTCCGAAGCCAATTTTAAAAAGGGCGTCATTATTTTAGATATAAAGGAAAAGGGTAAGTTAGAATCACGTTTTGTAGAATTAAAACCCAAAAGAGATTTAATAATTTTAGAGGGAGAATTAGATACATTAATACAAAAAGAAACTTATCAAAAAATAGACCGCTCATCTTATATCCTTGCCATATTAACTGATAGTAAAGATTTATATGACCCAATAGGTAGATTAAGAGCCATATATCCTAATCTTATGAGGATTCAAAGAAGTAATTTTTCAATTAATGAGAATGTTAAAACAAGAGCACTTGGTGATTTTAAAAATAAAAATGAAATTACTTTATTTAGCGAATTTTATCAAAACATAACTGGAAATAGCTTAGATGAAGAAAGTATAAAAATCCTTCATGATGTTATAAATGAGGTCATAAGGGAGGATAAAGAATGAAAATACATGAACTAGTTATTTCTGCTTTCGGTCCATATAAGAATAAGCAAGTAATTGATTTTACCCCAATCAATCATCGCCAATTATTTTTAATAACAGGACCAACAGGTGCTGGTAAAACATGCATTTTTGATGCAATTACCTACGCCTTATATGGTCAATCAAGTGGTAATAATAGGGATAATGATACCTTTCGTAGTGATTTTGCTTCAGTAGAAGATGAAACCTATGTTTCCTTAACATTTGAAATAAGAGGCAAAGTTTATAATGTTTATCGGAGTCCCAAACAAGAAAAAAGTAAACTTCGTGGTGAAGGATTAACCATAAAACAAGCTGAAGCTATTTTAAGAAGTGATAATTATACTATAACTGGTGTAAATGAAGTAGACAAAAAAATAAAGTCCTTATTAGGAATCGATTATCATCAGTTTAGACAAATAGTGATGTTACCGCAAGGGGAATTTCGTAAATTATTAGAAGCTAGTAGTCAAGATAGAGAGCAAATTTTTCGCAATTTATTTAAAACATATACTTATCAAAATATTCAGGAGAAGTTAAAAACTAAGGCTAATACATTAAAACAAGGTATTGAAGATATAATTAAAATACTAGAGCGTTTATGTGAAAACATTATATATGGAGATAATGAAAGTTTACAAATGCTTATACATAATAAGAATAAAGATTATGAGTTTATTATATCAGCACTTAAAAATAAGAATTATCAAGATGAAGTTATTAAAAGTAATCTCCATGATAAGATCGTTATAAAAGAAAAAACCATTTATCAATTAACAGCTGAATGGGAAAAAGGAAATATTATTAATCAAAAACTTCAAAAATTAGAACAATTGAAAAATAAAAATAAAGAGTTAGAGGAAAAAAGTGAAGAAGTCAAAAATGAAGAAATTATTATTAAGAAAATAAAACATGCCCTAAAATTGGAAAGTATTGTAAATCAAATAAATCGATATGTAGATGAAAGTAAAGATTTACTTAATCTACATAAAGCAAATTTAGAAAAGAAGCAAGAGTTAGAATTCACGATTAAAAACCTTTTAATTGATAAAGAAATAATAGAAAAAAAATGGGAGAATTTAGATGAAATAAAGGAAAAGATTATCCTTTTAAAAGATAAATTAGCACAATATCAAATTCTAGAAGAAAAAATATTACAACTTGAAAGTCTAAAAAGCGATAAAGATAGATTAGAAAAAGAACTTTCTTTAAGAAAAGATGAAATAAGTAAGAGAAAATTAACAATTGATGAACTAGAAAATAAGTATCTTTATCTTCATACAATGGAAAATAAATATCAATCATTAGAAGCATTATTAGATACAAAAAGAAATGAAAAAAATGTAAAAACCATTCAATATCAGGTATTAAATGATATTTTCGGTTTAGAGAAAAAAAGTCAAGAATTAGGTCTTTTATATCAAAAGCAAAGTGATGAATATAATAAGTCACGTTTTACATATGAGAAAAAATTTACCACTTACTTATTAGGAC
>DATCKO010000165.1:0-11129 GCA_036562215.1 Haloplasmataceae bacterium
GTTACTAGATTTTTTAATAGAAACAGACGAAGAAAAAACTAAACTTGAAAAGGAAATAATGACATTAAAACAAGAACTAAATGATGTAAAAGCGAATATAAATACTAATAATAATATGGATTTAGAAAAGGCTAAAGAGGAATATATTAATAAAGCTCGAATTGATATGGAAGAAGAACGTATAGCATTAATGAAAGAAGCTTTTGGAAAAATTGAAAACTTACTTAATAATATTAAGAAAAAAGATGAAGAAAATAGACTATATCGACAACATCTTTTAACCATCTTTAAGAGAACTATTTTCCGCTTTTCTGATTCCAACTTTTATATAATACGCAAAGATGATCAAGAATTTAAAGAGTTAATAGCTTTTTTTGAAACTGATGAATTACTACAAAAACGCTGTGAGGAAAATATCGCTTCATTAGAACAAGATCCTGAATATTTAAGAATTAAGGAAATAGTCGAAAGTAAAATTGGAACTGATAGTGATTTATTTATAGATAATAATGAAACTAATATCATTTCTGATATAAAAGATATTGATATAAATGATATTCATGAAATACCTCTAGATGAACTAACTGAAGAAAATAACTTTACTAAAGCTAAAAACAAAGCTAAATATTTAGATATTCTTAATCAATATAAAAATAAATAAAAGATTGACACTTAAGAAGTTTATGCTATAATAAAAAAATAGAATTAGAAAAATGGCAATGATTGGGACAGTATTTTTTAGGAAACTTATTCTAGCGAGTAAGGGTTGGTGAAAGCCTTATATAAGTCTAAAAAAGAAAATCACCCAGGAGTCGCATACTGAAAGATAAGTAAGTATGACGTTTATCGCGTTAAGATATTTAAGGCATATGATATATGCGAAAAAAGGTGGTACCACGGTGACAATCGTCCTTTATAAGGGCGTTTTTTTATTTTACATAACAAAGGAGGAATGATTATGGCTACTGATTATAAAGATACATTATTAATGCCTAACACTAGTTTTGAGATGCGAGGTAATCTCCCCCAAAAAGAACCATTAATTCAAAAAAAGTGGGAAGAGATGAATCTCTATGAAAAAATAATGAAAAAAAATGAGCATAAACCATATTATTTATTACATGATGGACCACCTTATGCTAATGGTGATATTCATATAGGTCATGCCTTAAATAAAATCTTAAAAGATTTTGTCATAAGATATAAAAATATGAGTGGTTTTAAAGCCCCATATGTTCCTGGTTGGGATACACATGGACTTCCAATTGAAACCGCACTCGCTAAAAAAGGGGTTAATCGAAAAGGTATTGCCCCAGTTGAATATCGAAAATTATGTCTTAACTATGCTAAAGAACAAATTGATAATCAAAAAGCCCAATTTAAACGCTTAGGAGTCATCGGTGATTGGGATAATCCATATATTACTTATCAAAAAGAATATGAAGCTATGCAACTTAGAGTCTTTGCTAAGATGGTAGCAAAAGGTTTAATTTATAAAGGTGTTAAACCGGTCTTTTGGTCCTGGTCAAGTGAATCAGCCTTAGCGGAAGCAGAAATCGAATATTATGATAAGAAATCACCATCGATATACGTAACTTTTGACGTAATAGATGGCAAAGGTATTTTAAATGGTGATGAAAAATTTATTATTTGGACTACAACACCATGGACGATTCCTGCTAACTTAGCTATCTCAGTACATCCAAAATTTGATTATGCGGTTGTGAATACTGAGAAAGCAAAATATGTGGTAGCCCGTGAACTTGTTGAGAAATTAGCTAAAGAATTAGGTTGGGAAAACTATCAAATTAGTAAAGTAGTTAAAGGAGAAAATTTAGAATATATAACTTGTAAACATCCATTATATGATAGAACATCCTTAGTTGTTTGTGGTGAACATGTTACCAATGAGGCTACAGGTTGTGTTCATACAGCACCTGGTCATGGTGAAGATGACTTTAATGTTGGCCAAAAATATGGTCTTGATATCTTATGTGTTGCTGATGAACAAGGTAAAATGACTAAAGACACCATTTATTTTACAGGTTTACATGTCGATGAAGCTAATAAAGAAATCACGAAGATGTTAGAAGAAAAAGGCGCACTACTAAAATTATCCTTTATTGTGCACTCTTATCCACATGATTGGCGCACTAAAAAACCAATTATCTTTAGAGTGACACCACAATGGTTTGCATCTATTGAAGCCCTAAAAGATACTATGATGCAAGAAATTGAAAGAGTTACATGGTATCCTAAATGGGGAGATACGCGCTTAGGTAATATGATTAAAGACCGTAAGGATTGGTGTATATCACGTCAACGCTTATGGGGTATCCCTATTCCAGTGTTTTATGCTGAAAATGGTGATGAAATATTAAATGAAAAAGTAATACTACATGTTGCGGATTTATTTGAAAAGTATGGTTCTAATATTTGGTTTGAATGGGATGCTAAAGATTTATTACCTTCTGGATTTACACATAAAGGAAGTCCTAATAATATCTTCCGTAAGGAAACTGATATTATGGATGTATGGTTTGATTCGGGAAGCAGTCATCATGCGGTGTTAGTGGAAAGAGGATTACCATATCCAGCAGATTTGTATTTAGAAGGTTCTGATCAATATCGTGGTTGGTTCAACTCATCTTTATCCACTGGTGTAGCCATGACGGGTATGGCTCCATATAAAACCGTAGTAACCCATGGTTTTGTTTTAGATGGCGAGGGCCGCAAAATGAGTAAATCTTTAGGAAATGTTGTTGATCCACTTACAGTAATGAAGCAATCGGGTGCAGATATCTTAAGACTTTGGGTAGCTTCTGTTGATTATCAAGCTGATGTTCGAATTTCTGACAATTTAATGAAACAAGTAAGTGAAACCTATCGTAAAATTCGTAATACTTTCCGTTTCTTACTAGGTAATATTTCCGATTTTGATAGTACTAAGGATTATGTTTCATTTGAAAAAATTAGTGAAATTGACAAATTTGTTTTAATTAAATTACAAGATTTAATTAAAGAGGTAAAAGAGGCCTATGAAACCTTTGCCTTTGATGTTGTATATCGATTAGTAAATAATTATGTTACTCAATTCTTATCAGCATTCTATCTAGACTTCACTAAGGATGTATTATATATTGAAAAAGCTGATGCCTTAAGTAGAAGAGCTATTCAAACTGTGCTATTTGAAAATTGTGTAGTTTTAGCTAAATTATTAGCACCAATTATTCCTCATACTGCTGATGAAGTTTATGAGCATCTTCACTTAGGAGAATCAATACATTTAACTGATATGCCAGAGTATATTAATTATCCAAATAGTCAAGAGATTAAAGTCAAATATGAAAAATTCCTTGATTTACGAGATGATGTCCTAAAAGCTTTAGAAGAAGCCCGTAATCAAAAAATCATCGGTAAATCATTTAATGCCAAACTTACTCTTTATCCTAATAAAGAAACTAAAGCCTTCTTAGATACTTTAGATGCTAATTTCCAACAAATCTTTATCGTCTCACAGTTTGCGATTAAAGATATAGAAGAAGCACCTTTTGAAAGTTATAAATTTGATGAAATGGCAATTTTAGTAGAAAATGCGAAAGGACACACTTGTGCAAGGTGCTGGCAAGTAGTAGAAAGAGTCAATGAAGATGAATTATGTGAGCGTTGTGTTGAGGTATTGAAGAATTAATTTTAATAGGAACTTATTCTATGTAAGTTCCTATTTTATTTTGTTGTTGATAATTGATAATTTTTGCTGAAATGATATAATAGTGTTATTGGGATTAAGTAAAGAGGATGATTTGGATGAGAATTATATGGGTTTATTTAAATGTTTTTGTTTATGTATTATTTCATATTATACCAATAAGAAAACGTTATAAGCACCCAGAAAGATATTCAATAGAAGAAAGGTTTAAATATATTCAGAGAGCCTGTCATTTAATTGTCAAGAGATCAGGTTCTAAGGTAATTGTCGAAGGTCGTGAAAACTTACTTGATCAAAATGTTTTGTATGTTTCTAATCATCCTAGTATGATTGATCCATATTTTATTGGTTATGCTATTGATAAACAAACGGGTGCTGTGATTGCAGGGGATTTATGGTTTAATAATATACCTATTTTATCACCTTGGTTTAGATCGATAGGCTGCATCTTTGTGAATCGAAAGAATCCACGTGAAGCATTAAAAGCGATTAATGTAGGAATAGAGAATATTAAGAAAGGACATTCCTTATTAATTTTTCCGGAAGGCGAGATTACCAAAATTGTTACTCAAGAAGTAGTAGCTGATTATCACTCTGGAGGATTAAAACTAGCCACTGAAGCTCAAGTACCGATTATTCCCATTGTTATTATGGGAACGGAAAAAATCTATACAGCACATGAAGTTATTGGTAGATTAAGAAAAGGAACAGTGAGAATAAAGATATTAGAGCCATATACAAAACATTTATATGAGAACATAAGTGTTAAAGATATGGCTATGGAAATACAAACTATGACGAAAGAAGTAATTGAGTCAAATCAAGCATATCACTAAGATATGCTTTTTTCATAAAAAAACTTACATACTATAAATAGGTATGTAAGTTTATGATTATCTAATAGTGATTATCTCTAATATTCATCATATTTTCTAAACGTCTAACTTGACGTTGTAAAGCATTAATTTGCCGATTTATCTCGATAATCTCTCGTTCAATGCGATCAAGTCGAGCATCAATATTATATTGTGGATCACCTATTAGAGACCCTGGCATAGGTTTTTGTGGTTTAGGAAAACCTTTTGGACCGACAAAAGGCATTGGTTGTGGTTGATACATTCCATCAAAATAAGGTGTCTGACCATAAAATCCTTGTTCTACAAATGGTTGTTGTGGATACATGATTTCACTCCTTTAACTGTATTTCACTAGTATAGTATGTTTTAATCATAATTATGTGCCTAATAAACTACGTTATGTTATAATAGATAAAAGAGGGTGGAACTATTGATGCGATTAGATAAATTTTTAGCTAATTTAAAATACGGTAGTCGAAGTGAAATAAAAAAAATATTGAAAAGTAATTTAGTAAAGGTAAATGATGAAATTGTTCGCGATGGTAGTATTCATATTGATGAATTAAATGATATCATTTTTATAAATGGAATAAGAGTCAATTATCAAAAATATCATTATTTAATGATGAATAAACCAGAGGGGTATATTTCTGCGACCTTTGATAATTATCATAAAACGGTAATCGATTTATTAGATGAAAAAGTGCGTTTATTAAATGTATACCCATGTGGACGATTAGATATTGATACTGAAGGACTACTGATTTTATCAAATGATGGGAATTTTGCTCATAAGATAACCCACCCTAAAAAAGAGATTTATAAAAAATATTATGTAGAAGTTGATAAATCTATTTATGAAGATGATATAATCGCTTTTCAAAATGGTTTAAACATTCTCGATGGTAATAATAAACCTTATCAGACTAAAAAAGCAAAATTAGAAAAAATCACTAATACTTGTTGTTATGTGTATATATCAGAAGGAAAGTTTCATCAGATTAAGCGGATGTTTATGAAACTTGATAAAAAAGTTCTCTATTTAAAACGTGTTCAAATAGGTAAACTAAAGTTAGATGATTCACTTAAATTAGGACAATATAAAGAATTAAACGAAAATGATATAGAATTATTATTTCAAAATGAAAGTAAAATGGAGGAATTTTAATGGTAAATTTTTATGAAAGATTTAAGAGTTATCATGAAGATTTTTTAAAGGACTTACAAGGATTATTAAGAATACCTAGTGTCTTAACAGAATTTAATCCTACAAGTAGTAAACCTTTTGGTGAAGGAATACATCAAGCGCTAATGTATATGTTAGACATAGCTCAAAGAGATCATTTTACAGTTAAAAATGTGGATAACTATGCAGGGCATATAGAAGTTGGTGAAGGTGAAGAAATTTTAGGTATTTTATGTCATTTAGACGTTGTGCCAACAGGTGATGGTTGGAAATACGATCCATTTAGTGCAACTATTGATAACGGAAAGATTTATGCTCGTGGGGCATTAGATGATAAAGGTCCTACAATGGTGGCTTATTATGCACTTAAAATATTAGTTGATATGAATGTTAAGTTTAATAAACGTATTAGAATTATCTTAGGAACCGATGAAGAATCCGGATGGAGAGGCCTAAATTATTATCTTACGAAAGAACCAATGCCTGATTTAGGTTTTGCACCTGATGCTAATTTTCCATTAATTTATGGGGAAAAAGGAATATTAGAGGGAATTTTTTCTGGAACATGTAAGGAAAATGGTCTTTACAAATTAGCATTTGGAGAAAGAACTAATGTAGTACCAGATAAAGCCATGGCGATAGTTGATGTAAAATATAAAGATGCTTATCTTGAGTATTTAAAAAAGACTAATAATAAAGGTGAAGTTAAAAATATTGATGAAAAAGTTTGTGAATTAATCGCTTATGGTAAGAATGCTCATGCCATGGAACCAGATTTAGGTCTTAATGCAGGATTTGTTTTATTAACCTTTTTAAATGAACATCTTGATAATCAATTTATACAATTTGCTTGTAAATATTTAACCTTTGATTCCCGGATGCATAAAACAGATTTGAATTATCGAAATGAGGAAATGGGTGATTTGACTTGTAATGTGGGTGTAGGTAATTATGAAAATGGTCATTTCCAATTACACTTGAACTTCCGTTATCCAATTCATACTGATGTTCTAGGAATGACTGAAATTCTAAAACAAAAAGCTTCGGAATTTGGTTTTGAATATAATGTCGTAAAAGACTCTAAACCACATTATGTAGACCCTAACAGTGATTTAGTAAGAACTTTACATCAAGCTTATATTAAATACACTAATGATACTATAACTCCTTTAATGACGATAGGTGGAGGAACATATGCTCGGGCCATGAAGAATGCTGTAGCCTTTGGTCCTGAATTTCCTAATAAAGAAGCTTTAATCCATCAACCTAACGAGTATGCCGAATTAGAAGATTTATATAAAGCTTGTGCTATATATGCCGAAGCCATATATAATTTAACTAGATAGGAGATAATATGCGATTACGAAAAGTAGCTAATGCTAATGAGTTTTTACAAGAGAATCAAGATTATGTAATCCTAGATCCTTATGTCTATAAAGGTCAATGGCATGAGTATTTTAAGAATCAAAATCCCATTCATATCGAAGTTGGTACCGGAAAAGGTAAGTTTATCCATGAACTAGCAAAAGCCAATCCTTGTATAAATTATATTGGTATAGAAGTTGTTTCAAGTGTCTTGATTAGAGCTGTGAAAAAATCACAAATTGAGAAACTAGATAATTTAATTTTAGTTTATGCTGATGCTAGTAATCTCCATAATATTTTTGCGGAAAAGGAAATCGAGCGAATTTATCTGAATTTTTCTGATCCTTGGCCTAAAAATCGACATGAGAAAAGACGATTGACTTATAAAAAATTCTTAAGTATTTATAAAATGATTTTAGTAGATAAAGGCGACATTCATTTAAAAACAGATAATCAAAGTTTTTTTGAATATTCTCTTGTAAGTATGTCACAATTTGGTATGATAATAAACTATGTTAGTTTAGATTTGCACAAATCAGATTTTGTTGGAAATATCATGACAGAATATGAAGAAAGGTTTGTGAGTCTAGGACAAAAAATCTATCGTTTAGAAGCCATGTTTAGATAGAAGTAAGTGAATTACCTCACTTACTTTTTTTTTTGAAAAAAATGTCGATATATTTTAGAATATAGAAAATTATTTATGATGATTGATGGTGATGAAGAATTGGTGGAATAAATTTATAGATACCATATTGTTTCCCAAAAAAAGCTATGCTAGTACACACATTACAATTATTGCTTTATTTATGTTTGGGGTATACATGTTTGTCTATTTTACAGGTGGAACAAAATATGTTTATTCTCATACAATGTATATACCGATAATTCTAGCTGCAATTTCTTTTGGTAGTGTAGGTGGATTAATCGCTAGCATTATCGCTGGAATAATAATTGGGCCTTTAATGCCTATGGATACGACTACATATGAAAAGCAATTATTTTTTAATTGGTTTTATCGTTTAATAGTCTTCATTTTTGTCGGTGCTATTACAGGTTATTCATTTGATGTCTTTCGTAAAAATAACAAAAAAATCATTGATCTCATTATTAATAATCAAGAGACAAATATTCCAAACTTAACCATAATAAATCACCAAATCTATTTTAAAGATAATTATTTTCTTAAAGATGCTAAATATGTTTTTTCATTTATAATCAATAATTATAAGCAGATTATTGACTTATTTAGTAGAAATCATTATATAAACTTACTTAAAGATATTTATCGTGAGTTTAAAAAAATCTTTCCTAATGATACACAAATTTTTCAAATTGAGGTTAATAAATTATGGATTTGCTTGTGCAGTGATGATTATGAATTATATCTTAATCAAATGTTACATAGCATGAATAAAACCTTTATGATTAACAATATTCCTATCTATTTAGAAACCGCTATTGGTATAGTTAAACACGAAACAGGTAACGATATCATCGAAGATTTTAAACATGCTGATACCACAAGTTTATATGCTCAAAAATATAACCAACAATATTTAATTTATGAAGCTAAATATAGTAATAATTCTAAAAACTTAGAACTATTAGGAATGTTTTATGAAGCATTAAATCATGATTTATTAGAAGTATACTTTCAACCTAAGGTAAGTTTAGATACCGAAAAACCTATTAGTATGGAAGCTTTATTGCGATGGTATAATAAGGAAAAAGGTTATATTAGTCCACTTGAGATCATTCCTCTTATAGAAGGAACTTATTTAATTAACCCATTAACAGAATGGGTTGTAAAAAGAAGTATAAATTTAATCCAAGAATTAAGGAAATTTGGTATAAATATATCCATATCGGTAAATGTATCATCGAAGAATTTACAACAAGATGATTTTTTTGATAAAATTATGATGATTGTTAATGAAAATGATATTGAGCCTTCAAGCATTGAATTAGAGTTGACAGAATCAGCAATTATGGAAAATCCAGAAGCAAACACCATACTACTTCAAAAGTTTTGTGACAATCAGATTAAACTATCTATAGATGATTATGGTACAGGTTATTCATCTCTCTCATACTTAATTCATTTACCATTTAAGTATGTTAAAATTGATAAATACTTTATTAGAAATATGAATCATGATGATAATATAAAATTAATTGTGCAATCGACCATTGATCTTATTCATAAGTTAGGTATGAAAGTGGTGGCAGAAGGGGTTGAAACAGAGGATACTGTAAGTTTATTAAAAGAAATGCAATGTGATATTGCTCAAGGTTTTTATTATGCTAAACCAATGAATAAAGCTGATATCATTCACTGGTTAAAAGAAAATTATAATGAAAATTAACACCAAATGGCGTATAATTAATTGAAGTATTAATAGGAGGATAATATGTCAGAAATAAAATTTACAATTGAAAAAACTATTGGTGTTATATCACAAGGTACTAAGGGGTGGACAAAAGAACTAAACTTAGTTAGTTGGAATGATAAAGATGCAAAATATGATATCAGGGAATGGAGTCCTGAACATGACCGGATGAGTAAAGGTATTACTTTTACGAAAGAAGAATTATTGAAACTTAAAGAATTGATTTCACAAATTGAAAAATGATTTCCCAAAAAGGAAATCATTTTTTTATGAAAGATCATTTATATAATTTTACTCTGTCTTGTGTTGGTAAAAATTCTTTTGGACCTGCTTCACTTGTTGGAGTACCGAATGGCATTTGGGCAATTAATTTCCATGAATCAGGAATATTCCAAGTTTTCTTAACTTCAGCATCAATTAGAGGGTTATAATGCTGTAGAGATGCTCCTAAGCCATTTTCACTTAATGCGGTCCATATTACAAGTTGTAACATACCCGATGTTTGTTCACTCCAAATAGGGAAATTATCTTTATATAAAGCGTAATCTTTTTGTAACTTTTCAATGACATTTTGATCTTCAAAGAATAATACAGTACCATAGGCTGCTTTAAAATTTCTCATTTTTTGTAGAGTAGAACCAAAGGCTTCTTCTGGTACAATTCTTCTTAATGTTTCAGTGGTAATATCCCAGAGTTTTTCATGTTCTAGTTTAAGTAACACAATAATTCTTGAACTTTGGGAGTTAAAAGCACTTGGTGTGTGCATTATACTTTGTTCTATTATAGTCATAATCTCTTCATCTGTAAGTGGAGAAGTATTGTTTAGATTATAAATGGAACGTCTTTTTTTAATTGATAATAATAAGTTGTTATTCATTATCTCACCCCTTGATAAATTCATTTTCGAATTAAAAACCATATGCCATTTCTATTCTTGATTGCACCTCTTTGTATATTATGGTAAAATTAAAAGTAGTTTATACTTTTATATTATTAGAAAGCAATCGTTTTGTCAAAATATATACCTAATATGTAATTTTTTTAAAGTAGGTGAGTTAATTGAATACTTTATTAATTGTAATTGGTGTTTTCATGATTGTTTTGGGATTATTTATATTACTTTTTAAAGTAATCGAAATCATTCCCGGTTATGAAGACAGTAACCTAAAGAATAAAAAAGGTATGGCAATTTGGGTTGGAACTAATTATATCATCATGGGCATGCTTACAGTTATTGATGCCATCATAAGTATTAATTATCACTTCAATGAACTTACCTCAATAATTATTTTTACAGGTATAATAATTATTTTTTATTTAATAACATCATTAGGTGGCAAAAAATATCGTAAAGATTAAGAGAGGAATTCTTAATGAAGAAAAAATTAACTTATTTTCTGTCAATTATCATAATAAGTTTTTTGTTTAGTTGTGATTTTTTACTTGATTTCTTTGGTGAAAATAGTGCATACGACCTTGAAGCACATTACCTAGACGTTGGTCAAGCTGATAGTATATATATTAAACTTCCTAATCAAAAACATATGTTAATTGATGCTGGTAATAATGGTGATGGTGATTTTATCGTCAAATATCTAGAAGAGCATGATGTTGATACC
>DATCKO010000166.1:0-3470 GCA_036562215.1 Haloplasmataceae bacterium
TCCTGTAATAGTGGCAGCTGTTAATTGCCAAATGCCAATACCTAGGGGAATTAATAAAAAGGCAAGTGGTGTTGCTACTTTAGCCAATATAGATGAATCTACAGCATCTTGAACGAGGTTAAGATTAAAATCAAATGCGGACATTAAGAATATTATGGTATTACAAACTATAATGATTGTTCCAGCTCTTATAATAAACTCTTTTCCTGTATCTAACATCTTGATAAATGCTCTTTTCAAACTAGGTAGGCGATACTCTGGTAATTCCATTAGAAAATAGTTCTTTGACATATCAGCACCTGTAACTTTCTTAAGAAAAAGTCCTACTATGATAATTACCATAAAAGCAATTAAATAAGTAAATGGGAATAGCAAACTATAATTTGGAAAGAATGCAGTTACAAATAACGCAATAATTGGTACTTTTGCCCCACAAGGAACAAATGGTGTAAGTAAAGTAGTCATGCGTTTTTGTCTTTCATCTTTAATAGTCCGTGTGGACATAATACCTGGAATAGAACAACCATAGCCAACAATCATTGGTATAATAGATTTTCCTGATAGTCCTATTTTCTTAAATAAAGGGTCAAAAATCATCGCTAATCTAGCTAAGAAACCACTATCTTCAAGAAGAACTAAACAGAACATTAATACCATGATGAGTGGTATAAAACCTACAACAGAACCAACTCCACCAATAATACCATCTGTTAATAAAGCATTTAGGAAATCATTAACACCAACATTTGTAAGGACTTCACTTACATATGCTTGAAAATTCTCTATTATACCAACTAAGAATTCAGCAATATATGCTCCTACAGTATTAATTGATAAATAAAAGATTAAAGCCATTAGTATGATAAATAAACCAATTCCAATAAAAGGATTTGTTAAATATTTATCTAATTTATCTTCAAGTGTCGTATCAAATTGCTTTACTTTCCTTGTTTCAACTTTTTTTACAATTTTATTAATTACTTCGTATCGCATTTTATCTTTTTCATTATCTAACACTTGTTGTAAATGGGAAAAAGGATTTTCTTGCTTTATATTCTTGACTTCAAGAGATCTAGTAATTAAACTATCTAATCCTTCTCTCTTTGTAGCTACAATTGGAATTACTGGACATTTTAATTCCTTCTCTAATTCTTGCACATTTATCTCCGTAATAGAGGAAGCTAAATCTGATTTATTTAACGCAACTACTATTGGAATACCTAATTCTAATAATTGCGTTGTAAAAAATAAACTACGCGCCAGATTTGTTGAATCGATAACATTTATTATGACATTAGGAGATTCTTTTTTAACAAACTCACTAGTGATGCTTTCTTCTGATGTATATGGTTTAATAGAGTACGCTCCTGGTAAATCCACAATAGTAATACCCTTTGCATAGCATTCTTTAAGTTCAGCTTGACGTACATCAACTGTTACACCTGCCCAGTTAGCAACACGCTCCTGTTTACCTGTTAATAGATTATATAATGTTGTTTTTCCACTATTGGGATTTCCCGCTAAAGCAATTTTCATAAATAATTCCTCCATATCTTTAGATGACTTCAATGACATTAGCTAGGCTTTTATCAATCGCAAATCTACTACCCTTTATATTGATAATTAAAGTAGAACGCATAATTTTAACAATTTGAATTGCTTCATTTTCAATACAACCTAGCGAATAAAGGAAAGTGTTAAGTTCATTATCACCACTAACCTTCTTTATAATATATTTCACAGCTTTAATACCTTCACTTAGTTTCATAATAATTCTCCTCGTTCTAATTGATAATCATTATCATTTAGATGATAATATATTTGATGTCAAATGTCAAATAAAAATAAAAATATTTATAAATTATTAAAGGAGTTTCTAAACTTAGAAACTCCTTTAATATAAACATTTACCAAAGTATATATCAGGTTTACCTATTCCATTGGCATCAGGCATAACTCCAATAATTTTATAACCTAATTTTAAATAAAACCCTGATTGATGAGTACCATATTCAAAAGTACGTATTTTTTCAGGAAAATTATCATACAAATCAACATTGGAAAAAGATGTTTCACTATTATCTCTTTCATCATCAGCTCCTAAATAGATTGTAAGAGCCCCATGTTTTCTGGCCTCATCTTCTAAAGCTAATACGATCGCCCTACCAATACCTTGTTTACGTTTATCACTACGCACAACTAGTGGATGAAGTTCAATGACATTTCCATTATATATAGGAGCTAGTATTCCACCCCAACCAAGTACGTTATCATTTTCCATAGCTACAAGTATTGTATTTTCTGGAATTAAGAGTTCCTTTATCTCATCTAAAGCATGTTGTAATGTTGGCCACCCTTTAGGAATACTATCAGTTAAAATTTGTGCTGCTTCGATTATTTGCTTTTCATTTAATTTAGTCATGTTAATAATTTCCATAAATAAACTCCTCTATTAATAGATAAAATCTTCTTTAAGTAATGCATAAATATACATATCTTTACAGATACCACTTACAGTATGGCATTCATATTGTCGAAGGTATCCTTCTTCACGAAAATGAAACTTTTTTAAAAGATTTCTTGAAGGAATATTTTCTTGACATGTAAATGCTTGAATTCTTGTTAATCCTAATTGATTAAATCCTAGATTCAATACTTCTTTTAATGCTTCACTCATTATTCCTTTATTCCAATAATCTTCTGATAATTCGTAACCAACTTCTGCTCGTTTACCTTCAAAATTACATAAAAATATCGTTCCTATTATTTGATTTGTGGTTTTTTCAGCAATTGCTAAGCGAATAATCAATCCTTCCTCAAATCCCCTATTCCATATTTTAATTATTCTAAGAGCATCTTCAATTGATTTAGGACCATTCCAATCAAGATATTTATAAACATTTTCATTATTATAATATTTATATAACGCCATTGCATCTTGATCTTGAATTTTTCTTAATATTATTCGCTTTGTTTCAATTGTTGGTATTTCATTAAATATTTCTTTTAAACTCATATATTCACCCCAATCATAGTGTAATGTCTTTTAACAAATATTTCAATTATTTATTTCATTAATAAGATAACCTTATTTGGTTACCTTATATAAATATTGCTTTTAATTTAGTATTTTTAATATCTTTTACTCTTATAAACATTTCAGAGATTGCTGATAGGAAAAAAAGATATACAGTAAATTAAAAAAATGTTATTTTGCAAGGTAAACAAAGCATAAACTTGTCCGAAATTTTCATTATCAACAACATTCTTTCTCAATGAAAATGAGGCATTTCTAAATAATATCCTATAAATGACTCTAATATGGTTATATGTTGTTTTAAAAATTTCGAATTATTTAAATGAAACATTTTTTCACTCTCTGTAAACTAATATTAGCCCTAATTTACATTTAAAATTATATACAAGTTAATTAATTTATAGATTACAAAAATCATCTTTTAAAATACCAT
>DATCKO010000169.1:0-13156 GCA_036562215.1 Haloplasmataceae bacterium
CTCATGAGGATTGCTAAATCACTACCTGGTTCATTGATTTTGGCACCACCAGTAACTTTTAAGAAGCAATCTTGATTTTGCATTGCCAAACCAACATGTTTTTCTAAAACGGCAATTAATAATGATAATTTATTACTATCAATGCCTGTAGCCATTCTTTTAGGGTTATTGAAAAGCGTAGGAGCTAATAAAGTTTGAATTTCAATTAACATTGCTCTTGTACCTTCAATTGTTGCTGCAACACTTGTTCCGGGATATCCTAGTGAACGATCCTCTAAGAAGATACCTGAAGGATTTAAAACTTCTTCTAAACCGTTTTCTTTCATTTCAAAAACACCAATTTCATTAGTAGAACCAAAACGGTTTTTTACAGCTCTTAATATGCGATAAGACTGTTGATTATCACCTTCAAAATATAAAACAGTATCTACCATATGTTCTAGCATTCTCGGACCAGCAATTGCTCCATCCTTTGTAACATGACCGACAATAAATG
Source organism: Haloplasmataceae bacterium (assembly GCA_036562215.1). Lineage (GTDB taxonomy): Bacteria > Bacillota_I > Bacilli_A > Haloplasmatales > Haloplasmataceae > CALFRW01. The sequence continues at coordinate 497 of DATCKO010000169.1, forward strand.
TTGGTATATGTTTAGTCTTAGCTACTTTCATTAAAAGATTCGTACATTCTCTTACTTGTGTAAGGCTACCAGGTGAAGAATCAATATAATCAAGATAAATTGTTTGAATAGAATCGATAATTAAAAATTGGGGATTTATATTTTCAACTTGATTTATAACTGATTGGAGATTATTTTCTGAATATATTAAAATATTAGGTGCATCTATTTGAAGTCTTTCAGAACGACTTTTAATTTGATGAGGGGATTCTTCACCGCTTACATATAATACACTACCAATTTGGGCGATGCTTTTACTCATTTGAAGAAGCAATGTCGATTTTCCAATACCTGGGTCACCGCCAATAAGAACGAGTGAACCAGTTACAATACCCCCACCCAAAACACGATCAAGTTCACCTATAGAAGTTTTGAATCTTGTAGTTTCATCTATTTTTAAATCACTAATTTTTTGTGGTTTACTTTCAGTTGTATTAATAAATGTTGCATGTTTAGACTTTCTGTTTTCGATAATCTGTTCTTTCATGGTATTAAATTGACCACATACAGGACATTTACCGACCCATTTGATAGATTCACTACCACATTCAGAACAAAAATAGCTGGTTTTATTTTTTGTCATGGATATCCTCCTAAGTTCTTCTTAAAAGAATTATATACTATTTAAAGTGATAATTCTATGAGTGTCTAATTATTTTATATAGAATTGCTTTTCTTTTTTACTGTATCCAATGGAAAATGATCTTTGATTACTATTAAACATACATTCAAATAAGATATTTTCTAATTCATGATAATTATCTTCTTTAATACTATTGATTAAATCATCATAATCATCAAAATGTATGTCTATATTATTATTTTTAAAGTAAAATTGATATTTTTCAAGTAAGGTTTTATATTCTTTACTCTTATTCATATTAAGATAGTGATTTAAATTTATAACCTCATTAAACTTTAATTTATCTTGATATTTAGGTGCTAATTCCAGATTTAAAAAGCCTATGGCTTTATTATGCATATTTGTAGTAGCTAATATTATGGTATTAGTAAAATATATTTTATTACTTGCTAAATCTTCAATATACCCACTATTAAAGATATCAGAAAATAATTGTGTTATATTACTCGTACATAAATCTATATTATTTAAAACTATTATAGAACGAGGGTATTTTTGGACAAATCTAGTTAAAGTATTAGGATTATCATATCCAATATATCCTGGAGGGGCACCGATTAAGTTAGAGATACTATATTCATCAGTAAAATTACTTAAATTAATTCTTTTTATGGCTTCATCACGAATATTAAATATGAAGGCTATATCTTTAGTAAAATTGGTAAATTGCTCTTCATTCTGGTGTAAGCATAGAATAGTGACAATGGGTTGAAAGGATTCTTTAATATTACAGTAATAGCGTAAGAAATATTTTTTTAAAAAGGGATATTGCTTTAATTTATTTGCGATTTGCTCATTATACTGTTGGTTATTAATCATTTTAATTATGTAATCTATAGCATTAAAAGTTAATTCTTTTTTATTATTTAATTTAGCATATGAACAAGCTTCATCTAATATATCGATGGCTTTATCTGGGAAAAAACGATCAACAAAGGTTTTATCCACCTGTTCACAAATATAAGGTATTATTTCATTTGGTATATTTACTTGATGATAAAATTCAAAATAGGATTTCAGGTTATTGAGAATATGAATAGTTTCATCTATATTAGGTTCATCAACAAAAATTGGTAAAAAACGTCTAGATAGAGCGGAATCATTAGCTATGTATTTATAATATTCATTGATTGTTGTAGCTCCTATACAATTAATTTCTCCCCGTGCTAAACTTGGTTTTAAGATATTGGCAATATCTAAATTACTGTCATTATTACCAGTATTGATAATGTTGTGGATTTCATCAATAAAAACAATGATGTTATCTTTATTTTTAATGGCATCTAAAAAATCTTTTATTCTTTGTTCAAAATCACCACGATATTTTGTTCCCGCTAATAAAGAAGTAACATTTAAAGATAGTACTTGTTTATTTTGTTTCTCTTTATAATACATTTGGGCTAAACCTTCAACAATCGCGGTTTTACCAACACCTGCATTTCCAATTAATAATACATTACGTTTGTTTCGCTTGTTTAGAATATTAACGATTCGTTCGATAATTTCTTTTCTACCGATAAGAGGAAGTAATTTACTCTTTTTTATTAAATCAGTGATGTTTTCAATAAATGGAAAATTACTAAATTGGTGTGTTTCTATTTCTTCATGTAAGTTCCATCCCATAACTTCAATGATTTCTGAAATCATGGCATCAATATCTAATTGTAAATTGAGCAATACTTTATTGCCAATACATTCAGTTGTTTTTAATAAAGCAAAGAATAAATGTTCTTCATATATTAACTCGCTATTCGTTAGTTTACTTATTTCTAAAGCCTTTTCAAGTATAAAGCGAAACTTAGGAGTATAAATGATTAATCCAGGTATATTTTTCCTGAAGACATTTATACGATTTATTTCGTTAATAATCATTTCTTCCGTAATATTTTGCTCACTGAGTAATATGTTACAACTACTATTAGGTTCATTAAATAAAGATAATAATAAAAATTCTGTACCGACCACATACTCATTTTGAATTATAGAGTAGCGGTGACTACGAGCAATAATCCCCTTTGCTTGGTTAGAAAACTTACTGTACATATTCTCACCTTTCTTTCTTATATAAGTTATATGAATTTGATTTAGCATAATTGCTTGTTAATTAAAAAAAAGATAAATTTTCACATTATAAAAGAATTTGTGAAAAATTTAATTGTCAAAATTTGTTGAGTTAAAATGATTACTAGTTTATAATTTTTGTTAAAGATTAATTTTACTAGGAGGAATAGTAAATGCATGTTAGTTACCAGAAGGAATATATTCAGAAACTAAATCAAGATATAATTAGGCATTTTCCCCATTTATATCCAATCGATGATTCGATGACAATAACTCATTCTGGAGTTTCAAGGCTTGTGATGCTTGACCGTTATGCACAAAAAGATATTAATCATGTTTCTTTATCAGAAGGAGATTTAGTATTAGCGATCATTAAAGATGATCCTAAGTTTCCCGCTCGTGGTATTGGAAATATTGTCAAAATTGATAAAGAAGAAGAAACCTGTGAGGTATTAATTGAAGAAGAATTTCGCGGAATATTAACTGATAAAGTTGAACAAGATACCGGAATAATTAAAAGAAAAATTGATACCATTGATAAACCAATGGAAATTTTTTATGAGCAAATTGCGAAACGCGTCGCCTATGATTTAGCAAAAAATGAAAAAAGTGCAGAAAAGCGTAAAGAATGGGAACAAAAATTTTATTATGAGTTAAAAAGTCTAAACTTTGTACCAGCTGGTCGTGTATTATATGGAGCTGGTAGTGGTACTGAAGTAACTTATTTTAATTGTTTTGTAATGCCTTTTGTTCATGATTCACGTGGGGGAATAAGCGACCATCGAAAAAAAGTGATGGAAATCATGAGCCGTGGTGGTGGTGTTGGTACAAATGGTTCAACTTTAAGACCTAAAAATGCCTTAGCGAAAGGTGTAGGTGGAAAATCAAGTGGTGCAGTCAGTTGGTTAAATGATATTGCTAACTTAACTCATTTAGTAGAGCAAGGTGGCTCACGCCGTGGAGCACAAATGATAATGCTTGCTGATTGGCATCCCGATATTTTAGAATTTATTATATCAAAAATGCAAAATCCTCGTATTTTACAATTCTTAATTGAAAATCTAACTGACGAAGATATCATCCGTTTAGCTAAAGAAAAACTAAAATTTGTTCCTTTAACCGAAGAAGAATATGAAATGTATAGTACAATTGTCAAAGTTTCTGAAGAAAATGCTCCTTCTCCTTTTAAAGATGAAATCGTACGAAAAGCCAAAAGATACATTAGAGATGGGGGAAGATATGAAGTTAACAACCCTGAATTCTTATCTGGTGCTAATATTTCCGTAACCATTACTAAAGAATTTATGGAAGCGGTAGAAAAAGATGATTATTATGAACTTCGCTTCCCTGATATAAATAATTATGATGAAAAAACAAAACAAGAATATGATGAAAAATGGCATGAAATTGGCGATGTTAGAGTATGGGAAAAATTAGGTTATAAAGTTGTTACACATAAGAAAATAAAAGCGAAAGAATTATGGAATTTAATTAATATATGTGCTACATATTCTGCTGAACCAGGTATCTTTTTTATTGATAATGCCAACGATATGACAAATGCGATTGGTTATGGTCAAAAAGTAGTGGCTACTAATCCATGTGGTGAACAACCACTAGCACCTTATTCTGTATGTAATTTAGCCGCTATCAACTTGGCTAATATGGTTGATAAGAAACAAGGACGAATTGATTGGGAAAAATTACGTAATACTATTCAAACTGGCGTTAGAATGCAAGATAATGTAATTGATTCCACACCTTATTTCTTAGAAGAAAATAAAAAACAAGCTTTAGGTGAAAGACGGATTGGTCTTGGGGTAATGGGACTTCATGATTTGTTGATATGGTGTAATGAACGATATGGTAGTCCATCCGCCAATAAATTAGTAGATCAGTTATTTTCTTATATAGCGATCAACGCTTATGAAACTTCAATAGAGCTAGCTAAAGAAAAAGGTAGTTTCCCATATTTAGAGACGATGGGTTCTAGGGATTTATTTGTGGAATCTGGTTATATGAAACGTATGCCTCGTTATATACGGGATAATATCTTAACTTATGGTATTCGTAATTCACATTTATTGACAATAGCTCCTACTGGTTCTACAGGAACGATGGTTGGTGTATCAACTGGTCTTGAACCTTACTTTGCATTTACTTATTATCGGAGTGGAAGATTAGGAAAATTTATTGAGGTTAATGCTCGTATCGTCGATGAGTATTTAGAAATTCATAAAGATGTTAATCGTGATAATTTGCCTGATATATTTGTCAGTGCTATGGATTTAACACCTGAAGAACATGCTGATATCCAATGTGTTATTCAACGCTGGGTTGATTCTTCTATTTCCAAAACTGTAAATGCTCCTAGAGGTTTTACCGTTCAAGACGTACAAAGACTTTATGAAAGACTATATAAAGGTGGAGCTAAGGGTGGAACCGTTTATGTTGATGGTTCAAGAGATGCTCAAGTACTAACTTTAAAAGCTGAAGAAAATAAAATTGAACAAATTGATGCAACTCAATTTGGCTTAGAAGTTGAAAGCATTAAAGATACGAAGGCTTATAAAGAGGACAATATTAACCCTCCAAGAACAAAAGCAAATAAAAATATTGGTATTGAGGTTGGGGATATTTGTCCAATATGTCTTGAAGGCACTGTTGAAGAAATAGGTGGATGTCATACTTGCACAAATTGTAATGCTCAACTAAAATGTGATATATAAATCGATTTTGCTAAGACTATCTAATATAGTTTGATAGTCTTTTTCTTATCAGTTATACTATATATAGTTAATGGAGATGATAATATGGAAAATAGTGCTGATAGAGTTTTACTAGTAGGTTCATATATAGATGATGAAGAAGATTTCTTATATACGATGGAAGAATTAAAAAATCTAGCTCAAAGTTGTGAACTAGAAGTAATAGGAATAATCACTCAAAAAATTAAAATGATTAATGCTAGAACATATTTTGGCAGTGGTAAAGTTGATGAGATTAAGGATTTTGTGGAAAATAATGATATTGATATCGTTGTTGTAAACGATGATCTTTCTGCATCACAAACTCGTAACATCCAAGAATCAATTGGTTGTCGTGTAATTGATAGAACAGTTTTAATTCTCGATATTTTCGCGAAAAGAGCAAAAACTAAAGAGGCCATTCTTCAAGTGGAGATTGCCCAATTACAATATTTATTGCCAAGAATCGGTTTATTTAGTGAAAATAATAATGAACGCTTAGGTTTAAGAGGACCAGGAGAAACAAGATATGAATTAGATCGCCGGAAGTTAGAAAAACGTATTTCGCAATTAGAAGAAGAGTTAAGGATTATGGTTAATAATCGACAAACACAAAGAAAAAAGCGAAGAAAAAAGGAAATACCAGTAGTGAGTTTAGTAGGTTATACCAATTCTGGTAAATCGACTCTTCTTAATACCTTATTAGAATTTAGTGTTAATTGTAATGAGGATAAGCAAGTTTTTGCGGAAGATATGTTATTTGCCACTTTAGAAACTACTACAAGACAAATAGTATTAGAAAATAATCATCAGTTTCTTGTAACTGATACAGTTGGATTTGTTAGTCATTTACCACATCAATTAATAAAAGCCTTTCGTTCTACCTTAGAAGAAATTACGGAATCAGATTTAATTTTACATGTTATTGATATAGGAAATAAAAATTATGAAAAGCAAAAGCAAATCACAGAAAAAGTACTCAAGGAAATTGGTGTAGAGGGTATACCAATAATTAATGTTTACAATAAAATTGATTTAATCGAGTGCTTAACTGTGGAAGATGGTGTTTATATTTCCGCTAAGCGTAAAGCAAACATTGATGATTTAATAAATGAAATCGAAAAAAATCTATTTAAAAATAACAAAACTGTAAAAATGTTAATTCCATACACCAACGGTCATGTATATAACTATTTAAAAGAAAATGCTTATATTATTAATGAGGACTACCTTGAAAAAGGAATATATATAACAGTAGAATTAAGTGATTATTTATTTCAGAAATATAAACATTTAGTATGTTAAAAATATTATTTTTTAGGAAAAATATGTTAAAATAATAAGCAGAATATTTATATGATTTTTTTTAGGAGGAATTATGAAAGTTCGTGTAAGATACGCACCAAGCCCAACCGGTTATTTACATATTGGCGGAGCTAGGACGGCATTATTTAATTATTTATTTGCGAAAAAATATAATGGTGATTTTATTGTCAGAATAGAAGACACTGATATTGAAAGATATGTTGAAGGTGGAATAGAATCCCAATTAGATAATTTAAAATGGTTAGGTATTGATTATGATGAATCAGTTGATAAAATAAATCCTAAGTATGCACCATATAGACAATTAGAGCGTTTAGATATATATAAAAAATATGCTGAAGAATTAATTGAAAAAGGTTATGCTTATAAATGTTATTGTACAGAAGAAGAATTAGCTAAAGAAAGAGAAGGTCTATCAGAAGAGAAAGCTAGTCATATTCATTATTCACGTCGCTGTTTATATGCTTCAGAAGAAGAAAAAAAGGAATTAGAAAAACGAGGCGAGTATACGATACGTTTTAAAATGCCTGCAAATGTTATTTATAAATTTAATGATTTAGTAAAGGGAGAAGTATCATTTTCTTCTGATGATATAGGTGATTGGGTAATAATAAAAAGAAATGGCATACCAACATATAATTTCGCTGTTGTTGTTGATGATCATCTAATGGATATTACTCATGTTCTTAGAGGAGAAGAACATATAACTAATACTCCTAAGCAAATAGCGATATATCAAGCATTTAATTGGGAAGTGCCTATTTTTGGTCATATGACATTAATAGTTAAAGAAGATGGTAAGAAACTATCAAAAAGAGATCCTAATTATATATCCTTTATTTCTCAATATAAAGAACTTGGTTATTTGCCAGAAGCTTTATTTAATTTCATAGCTTTATTAGGTTGGAGTCCTATTGGAGAAGAAGAGATCTTATCAAAAGATGAAATTGTTGCGATGTTTGATGAAAAACGGTTATCTAAATCACCAGCGACTTTTGATAAGAATAAACTAAAATATATCAATAATCGTTATATTAAGGAATTACCGTTAGAAAAACTAGTTGAATTATGTAAGCCACATCTTGATGCCTATAATATAACCAGTAATCATAGTGAAGATTGGGTTGTTAAGTTAATCGATTTATTCCATGACCGTTTATCTTATGGTAAAGAGATCGTTGATTTATATCATGAGTTTTTTGAAACAGAGTTTATAATTGATGGCGAAGAATTAGCCTTTCTTGAACAACCAGGTGTGAAATTAACCTTAGAAGTCTTTAAGAATAAACTAAGTACATTAACAGAATTTACTTCTGAAAACATTAATAGAGTAATTAAAGAGACAGGTAAGGAGACTAATGCTAAGGGTAAGTTACTATTTATGCCATGTCGGATAGCAGTTACAGCACAAATGCATGGTCCTGATTTGCCTAAAGTTATTGAATTATTAGGTAAAGAAGTAGTTTTAAAAAGATTAGATAAAACATTAACCAAATTATCTTGTGGGGAATAAAGCCGCATTGTGCGGCTTTTGCATTTGCGCAAATAAAAAAACTTGAAATTTGCTAAAAAATGACACAAAATAAAACTAGCATGCAAATTATATAAAAGAGGTGAAAATAAATGTATATTTTCAATTCGTTAACGAATAAATTGGAAGAATTTAGGCCTATAGAATCTAATAAAGTGAAAATGTATGTATGTGGGCCAACGGTATATAATCACATTCATATAGGAAACGCTCGACCAGTAATTTTTTTTGATGTCGTAAAACGCTATTTAGAATCGCGAGGTTACGAAGTCACATATGTTTCAAATATAACTGATGTTGATGATAAGATAATAAACAAAGCTAAAGAAGAAGGCATTAGTGAGGAGACTCTTGCTGATAAATACAAAAAATTATTTTTACAAAATGTCAAAAGACTAAACTGCCAAGAATATGATAATAATCCAAGTGTAATGGAATATATGGATAGAATCATTGCTTTTATAAAAAATTTAGAAGACTTAGGATATGCTTATGAAGTAGATGGTGATGTTTATTTTTCTGTAAGTAAGATTCCTTCCTATGGAGCTTTATCTAATCAAATTACCGATAATCTAGAGGTAGGAGCTAGAATAACTGAGCATCATAAGAAACAAAATCCATTGGACTTTACTTTGTGGAAAAAAACCACCGATGGTATTAAATGGGATTCACCATGGGGTAAGGGACGTCCAGGATGGCATACCGAATGTGTAGCAATGATTAACAATACATTAGGTCCAATAATCGATATTCATGGTGGCGGTCAAGAGTTAATGTTTCCACATCATGAAAATGAAATAGCTCAGTCACAAGCAAAAAACAAAACGATGTTGGCTAACTATTGGATGCATAATGGTAGCTTATTAATAAATAATGAAAAGATGAGTAAATCCTTAGGTAATTTTATTCTTGTTGATGATTTTTTACAAAAATATGATTATCGTATCTTACGTTTATTTATGTTATCAACTCATTATCGACAACCTTTAAATTATACGGAAGAAGTAATTGAAAGTATTAATAGTGAAATTCATAAAATGGAGCAATCTTTAAAATCACTTCAATTTAAATTAGATCTAAATGACTATTTAGATGTTGAAAATTATCAATTTATTGATAAATTTATGACAGAATTTAATGAAGCTATGGACAATGATTTTAATACTGCTAATGCGATAACAGCTTTATATGGTGTTATTAAAGAAGTAAATAAACTGATTCGTAAGCAAAGTTTTTCTAAAGAAGAATTAGATTATATGTTGAATCTATATCATACTTATAAGAAAATGTTAAATATTTTCGGAATTGATTTTATCATTAATCGTTTAGATGAGGAAACAAAAAAGCTTATTTTCCAAAGAGAGGAAGCTAGAAAACAAAAGGATTTTGCGACAGCAGACAAGATTCGTGAAATTTTAAATAGTAAAGGAATTAATATATAAGTGGATCGCATTGCATTATTAAATGGTCTTACCTTAGCATATATTGGTGATTCTTACTATGAATTAAAAATTCGAGAGTATTTAATTGAATCGGGGTATACGAAAGTAAATGAGTTACACAAATTAGCTATTAAATATGTTAGAGCTGCATCGCAAGCCCGATTAATCGATGAATTGCTAGCCCAAAATTATTTAACCGATGTTGAAAAGGAAATGGTAAAAAGGGGTAGAAATGCGAAGATTAATCATACTCGTCAGAATGTTGATATATTAACGTATAAGCATAGTACTTCTTTTGAAACTTTGATTGGTTATTTATATTTAAGTGGTCAAAATCAAAGATTAGATGAGATTGTTCGATTGTCAATTAAAATAATTGAAAGTTGGAAATTAAATGAGTGAATTAATCTATGGTAAAAATACGATAATGGAAATGATAAAATCAGGTCATCCTATTGAAGAAATATGGATAACTGAAGCATTATATAATAAGGAAAAAAGTATTATTTCATACTTAATGAAAAATAACATCAAATATCATATATCAGAGCGAAAAAAGATGGATAGTATGGTTAATGGTAATCATCAAGGTATAATTGCCAAAATTTCTCCTTTTCCTTATTATGAGATTAGCGATATCTTAAATGAAGCAAAAAAGAAACAAGAAATGCCTTTTATAGTTATTCTTGATGGACTTGAGGACCCTCATAATTTAGGAGCGATTTTAAGAACAGCTGATTGTTGTGGGGTCCATGGAATAATCATTCCTAAAAATCGTTCAGTTAGTTTGAATGCTACGGTAGCAAAATTATCTACAGGAGCAATTAAGTATGTTAAAGTAGCTCAAGTAACTAATTTAACTAATGTTATTAATCAATTGAAAAAGGAAGGTTTATGGATTATTGGTTGTGATAATAATACGGATATGGACTATCGCAAAATGGATGCTAAAGTACCTATAGCTATCGTAATTGGTAGTGAAGGAAAAGGTATTAGTCGATTGGTAAAGGAAAATTGTGACCTTTTAGTTAAATTACCGATGAAAGGACATATAACATCGCTAAATGCCTCTGTTGCCACATCAATAATCTTATATGAAGTGTTGAATCAACGTTGTCCCCTCTAATTTTTTAGGGAGGATAGAAGAGTGAAGTCTACTGAAGAAAAAAAGCTTAATCAAGAGCTTATTAATTATGAATATTTAATTAAAATAGCTCTAACAAAATTCAACATAAAACCCAATGATTATTTAGATGCTTTTCAAGAAGGAAGAATTGGGTTACTAAAAGCTTTAAAAGCCTATAATGAAGACAAGTGTAAACATTTTATTCCTTTTGCTTTACTTTGTATTAAGAGACAAATTTTATCCTTTTTACGTAATCAAAATCGTAAAAAAAATAAGATTAATCAATTAGATTATCAAGTTAGTTTTGATGATATAGAAGATAAAATAAATATAAATTATCATTTTCTTCATAATATTAATGATAATACTTTAGATAGAATACATAATGAAAATGTGCTTCGCTATGTTTTAAAAGAAATCAATGGTTTTGAAAGAGAAATATTTAAAAGTTATATTTATGGATATACTGTTAATGAATTAACTGCGACATATAATTTATCAAAAAGGAAAGTTTACAGTATTATAGCTAAAGTCAGAAAAAAATTTGAAAAATACTTGAATGAAGACTAAGTATTGACAATTTTAATGATATTTGCTAAAGTATTATAAGTTAGTGACATTTATTAGGTGAAATATATGAGAACAAAAATCATCTTAGTGTGTACAGAGTGTTTATCACGGAATTATACTACAGATAAGAATAAATTAATTTCTAAAGAGCGATTTGAAGTTAGAAAGTTTTGTAAACGCTGTAATAAACACACGATACATAAAGAGACCAAATAGGAGGATATAAAATGGAAAATAAAAATAAGGTGTATGGTATAATTAAATATGTATCAGGTATTATAGGCTTTTTAGGAGTTTTATTAACAATATTAACTTTAACCGGTGTAGTAGATTGGTATTTATTTACAATAAACTATCATAAGAGTTTAACAAGTGATGATAAAATAGTTCTATCAATGATTAGTTTAATAATCGGTGCTATTTTCTTATCTATCGCCTTTTCTAATCAAATTGATCGTTTCTATAATTACTTAGAATCACATACTATAAAATCTAAAAAAGATAAAGAAAAGAAAGGAATATCTTTAGAGGCAATATTCTATATCTTAATTTCTCTTGTTGCCATAGTATTAGCTGATTTATTAGCAGCGAATGTCCTTAATATAAAGGCTGATTTACCTTTATTAGGTGGAGCAACGAAAACAGTATTTATCGTAGCTTTAATTGTTCTAGGAGTTTTTTCTTTAGTTACCGCTTTTAGATCAATTCTATTCCAATCTATTAAAGAAATGAAAAAAGTGCAATGGCCTACAGGAAGAGAAATGATTAAATATAGTAAACAAGTTTTCTCCTTTATCATCTTTTTTAGTATATTATTCCTATTATTAGATTTACTTTTCACATATCTACCAATTTCTATCGAAAACTTATTTGGTTTATAATACCTTTTCTTCTTGTTACTAGGAGGTTTTCAGAATGGAAGAAAAAAAATGGTATGTTGTTCAGACTTATTCTGGATTAGAAAATGTAGTAAAAAATAATCTTGAAAAAAGAATAGAATCAATGGGAATGTCGGATAAAATCTTTCGAGTCATAATTCCTGAGGAAACAGAAGTAGAGTACAAAAAAGGTGTTAAGAAAGAAAAAGTCAAAAAGATTTTTCCAGGATATGTTTTTATTGAAATGATAGTTACAGATGAATCTTGGTATGTTGTGCGAAATACTCCTAATGTAAC
>DATCKO010000174.1:0-3594 GCA_036562215.1 Haloplasmataceae bacterium
AATGCCAACAGAATCTGGAATATTATGTGTGGTACCAAAAAAAGAAACCTGTACATCAGTAAAAGTTAAAACATTAGTATTTTTTATAATATTAAGTTGATAATCAGCAATATTTTCTGCTTCATATCGTAAAGTATCTTCGACTAAAGCCATGGTAAAACGTGTCCCATAAACAGGAATATTAATAGCTTTTAATAGATTAGGTACAGCTCCAATATGCTCTTCATGAGCATGGGATAAAAATAGTCCCACAATACGCTCTTTATTCTCAACTAAATATTTAAAATCCGGAATTACGGCATCTACTCCAGGTAAATCCTCGCCCGGATATTTTAAACCCGCATCTAAAATAAAAATTTTCTCATTTACTTCCACAACATACATATTTTTGCCATTTTCACCTAATCCACCTAAGGCGAAGATCTTAATCTTAGAATGCTTATTATTATCCACAAACTTATCCGTAATAATACGGAACACCTTCCTTTCTATTTTCATATAAAAATTGAACCTAAATATATTATGAATCATCTAGACAATACTTATCTTATTATATATCAATTTCCCTAAAAAATAAATAAAAAAGGATATAACTTCCAAATTGTTATATCCTTATTATTTGCCTATATTCCTAATATTTTGTACATTTCATTTTTTAACTCGTCATCCATTTCTACTAATGGTAAGCGCACACTACCAACATTAAAACCAAGTTTATTTAAAGCTTGTTTTATTGGAACTGGATTTGGCTTAACAAATAATGCTTGGAATTTTGGTTTATAAATCGCAAAGATATCCTTGGCATCTTTATAACGTTTCTTTTTAATCAACTGGATAATATTATTTATTGATTTACCATATAGATGACTTGCTACTGATACAATACCATCAGCATTATTCTTTATCGCATCATATAAAAGAACGTCATCACCTACATACGCTTTAAAATCTTTTAGTTCTTTCTTAATTTGCTTAATTTTATCAATATTATTATTGGACTCTTTTATTCCTACAATATTTTCGATTTCTTTTAAGCGTTTGATGGTTGAAAATTCGATGTCAACTCCTGTTCTTGATGGAATGTTGTAAATAAGAATTGGTTTTTTAGTATTGCTAGCGATTAATTTAAAATGTTGGTAAATTCCTTCTTGATCAGGTTTATTATAATACGGAACAACGATTAAATATCCACTTAAATCTAAATGTTCAATTTTTTTCATAAATTCAATGGTTTTCTTAGTGGAATTAGTTCCAATACCAGCAATAACAGGCACTTTTTTATTGACATATTCTAATACTTTTTCATATAAAACAATTTTTTCGACATCACTTAGTGTTGGGGACTCACCTGTTGTACCAGTTACGAGAATACAAGAAGTCTTATTCTTTAATAAATGGTCAACAAGTTTTTTTAGTGATGCTAAGTTCAGATTATCATTTTCATCAAATGGTGTTACCATAGCTGTAATGATTTTCCCAAACACCCAATTCACCCCACTTGAAAGATTTTTTGATGTAACTCATTTAGTTTTTGATAAACGGAATCTGTTTCAACAAAATGATAAAGTAATTGTCTATTATCTCGATAATCGACAATAGTTATTTTACTAAATCCAACAACTCGTATATAATCAATCTTTTTATCATCTAAACTATGTTGGAGTAGTTTTTCATCATCACGATGAACATAGTAATCATTTTTATAACTATAGACATAATCTTCAGCAATATCTACTTCCGTAATATATTTTACATAATCTGGTTTATGAGATAGATTTATAACACTTACTTTTGTATCCTCAACTACTGTATAGGAATTAATATCATCAATCGCGACAAAACGAAGAGGAGTTTTAAACTCTTTTGCTAGAAGTGCTCCTTTAGAATGCAAGACCTTACTACCATTTGTTGTCATATCAATTAATATATCATAATTAAGTACTGGTAATTTTATTGCATCATTTACAATTCGTGGATCAGCTGTAAAAACCCCTTTAACATCTGATATGATATTTACATACAAGGCTTGAAAAGCATTTCCTAAAGCAATGGCTGTAGTATCACTACCACCTCTACCAAGAGTTGTAATGTCATTATCGATTGTTACCCCTTGAAAACCAGGTACAATAACACAATCATATTCTGCTAATTTATGCAAGATGGTGTCTTTTTCGATTTTTATAATATCAGCATCAGTAAACTTATTGTTAGTTATAATACCTATTTCGCTTGTCGATAATGATACAGCTTTAATATTATGCTCAATTAAGTAATCTGCAAAAAGGATACTAGATATTATTTCTCCTATAGAAAGGAGGCGGTCTTGTTCTTTTGTTGAAACATAATTTTTAATTAAATTTTTTAAGGTATCGGTCGAGTAAGGGTCTTGTGCTCTCCCCATTGCCGATACCACACAAATCACTTTATGATTTAATTGTAATTCTTTTTGAACATGCTTTAATGATTTTTGAAAACCTTCACGATTTTTAATCGATGTGCCCCCAAATTTTAACACAACTATTTTCATTATCTCACCAACCGAATGTTTTTTCCCTATAACATGTTTCAGCTATTTGCAAAGCATTACTTGCTGCTCCATTAACTAAATTATCAGCTACAGTAAAGTAATGTAAAATATGATCATTATAATAATCTTTACGAATGCGACCAACAAATACTTCTTTCTTATCTTTAGCTATTTCTGCATAAGGATAGATGTTATTTTCTATATCATCCATTATGATAATTTCTTCCTCGTTTTGAAATACCTCTTTTACTTTAGCTATGTTTACAGGATTGGCAAAGGTTATTGAAACACTTTCTGAGTGACCAACAGGGATTGGAATTCTAACAGCAGTACAACTAATTTCAAACTTTTGACCAAGGATTTTTTGTGATTCTAAAATAACTTTTAATTCTTCCTTGGTATACCCTGTTGAAAGATCGAATTTATCAATTTGTGGTATAGCATTATATAATATGTTGCAAGGAAAAATTTTGGTTGGGACTTTTTGCCGGTAATTTAATATCTGGGTTTCTAACTCTTCTACTGCTTCTTTCCCATAACCAGAAACTGCTTGATAAGTGGACACATCAACTCTATTTATTTTCTCAACTTTACTGAGGGCATTAAGACATATTACAAGTTGAATCGTTGAACAATTTGGATTAGCGATAAGGTAATCAGAACTCTTAACTACATGGAAATTAACTTTTGGAATTACAAGGGGTATATCTTTCTCCATACGAAAACAACTAGAATTATCAATTACCACACACTTGTTTTGTGCTACTCTTGGCGCATATTCTTGGGATATTTCCTGTGTTGCCATAAAAAATACCAGATCAAGATTTTGAAAGACTTTATCTGATAAAGGTAATACCCTTAATGTTTGGTCTTTATATTTTAATAATTTACCACTCGATTTTTCCGAAGCTATTAATCTAAGTTCAGAAATGGGCAAAATTGTGTTTTCTAACAATTCAAGTAATTTCTCCCCTACTAGACCAGTAACCCCCACAATCCCTACTTTCATACTTCATCAGCCCTTTTCTTCTTAACAATAATAATCGGTTGAATTTGTTTATTCATTA
>DATCKO010000177.1:0-12704 GCA_036562215.1 Haloplasmataceae bacterium
GAGCAATTGAAAAAGCCGCTAGTGGATCACAAGATTCCTATATTTCCGTTCGATATGAAGGTTTTGGACCAGGTGCTTCGACTTTAATTATCGATTGTTTGACTGATAATGTAAATCGCACTGTCAGTGAAGTAAGAACTTGTTTTAATAAAACGAAAAATAAGATGGGAGTATCAGGTAGTGTAGCTTTTATGTATAATAGTAATTCCGTCTTATCATTTACAGGATATTCAGAAGATGAAGTACTTGAAGTACTAATAAATGCTGATATCGATGCTGACATCGAAGCTGAGGGAGATTCGATAACTATTTATGGTAATCCAAGTGATTTAACTAAAATAAAAAATGCTTTAGAAGAAGCATTTTCTAATATCGAGTTTGACATTGAAGAAATCCAAATGATTCCAATGAATTATGTTAAATTAGAAAGTGAAGAAGAAAAAGAAAACTTTAAACGTTTACTTGATTTACTAAATGAATTAGATGATGTACAAGAAATCTATCATAATGTCGAATTAGATTAGCTTACAAAAAAAGATGGTAACATTTAACTTACCATCTTTTATTTTCGCTTTAACTGAATAGATAACTCATCAAGCATACTCTCTTTAGTAAAGTATTGCTTTATCGTTTTGATTGAAAAAGAAATATTAATATCTCCAGTAAAATTCTTTCTATCTTCAAGAAGTAATCTAATTTCCTTCTTATCATTAACAGTGAAAGTATCATATGGGTCTACATAAGCATCTGTATATAATATTTTTGATAAATTGATAATTTCTAATTGCTTTGATGTGTAAATTTTGTCATTATTACAATTATCATTTCTACATTTATGTAAGTTATAGTTTTCATCATATATATAACTTTCATTTAGTCTTCGAATACGTTCATTGATGCTTTTCATATATAAATAATACCGGTCATTGTAATACGAGATATGCTTAGTATTGCTTAATATTCTAAAAACAATCAAATCATACTCATTTCGATATTTTAAACTTTCTTCATTAAATGGTAAATAGGCATTTCGCACATGATATATAAGTTCATCAAAGAGAAATGAATCAAAATAGGTTAAAGCTATAATTAATTTCTCAACATTATCAGTTTTGATATTTAGATAAGTTAAGTCTTCTTTAATTTGATAACCATATATAATATTATTGTTGGCATTGAAATCAATTGACAAATCATCTATCATTAGTCTTGTCGTATCAATATTAATAAGATTTTCTTCATATTTCTTCAATGTATCAGATTGAAAATCATATAAATAGACATTATTATTAAGGATTGATAGATGAAGTGAATTCTCATAAAATTCAATAATCAGTTCTAGATTCTTAATAATATTGAAAATTGGTACATATTTATTATTGATTTTCCGATAGTAAGTTTGGACATAAAGGAAAGCATTATTATCAGCAGATATTAGTTCTCCTTCTGAACTTGTATATAATACATCACCTTTAGTGTTAATAACAATTGGTTGCTTAGAAATCTTATCAGGATTTACACTTGAGACAATTAATTGTTGATGTTTTTTCGAATTACCATATTGCCTTTGCCATAACTGATATTTACGATACTTTGAGCTATTTTCATCAAAATCTTCTTCACTAAGGCGACATATTTCTTTATCACCAAATAAATGACATGTATAATCATTAATATTGATTACCGATATCTCGTAAATTTGAAAATCTTTCTTCTTCTCAAACCTTATTCCGGTAAAAATCAAAACTGCGATGATGACTATGGAACCTATTAAGAGAACTAATCTATTACTCTGAAAATGATAACGATATTGATATTTGTTTATAAAAACCTCTATATTATGGTCAAAACTCATTCTTAATAATAATTCAAATAAACCATAATTTAAAATGATATTAAGTATGGACACAAGAATAAAGTATATTGTTGCTGGATTAATGAAATAATATAACCTAATTACATAATAGATTAACACTAGACTAGTTAGTAGAACAATTAACAAAACGATAATACTTACTTTATTAATTTTATATTCTTGCTTGTTAATATACTTATTAAGATAATATAGGTATAATTCAGTTATAGCTAATTCAAATAAATAAAATATATATACTAAACCTAAGGTAAAAATGCACGTAAGAATAAAGACCATTTTATCAGAATCACTATAGTTACAAAAACAGTCATGATTATTCTTGTAAATTGTATGGATAACTTTAGATATGATAATTTTATTTAAATAGTAGATAATAAAGAAAAAAACAATAGATAATAAAACAGCTACACCTAAATTATCAAATATATATTTAAATAACTCGTTATTAATGATCATAAAAAAGTTAGGATCTAAAACTAACATAATTAATAAGGAAAATAATATAAGGTAAAGGAAAAAAGCGATAATAGAAAAAAGCGATAATTTTCTAATATCTTTCGTAAAATAGATTTTGATTCCATTAATATAAAAATTTTCTTTATTAGTAGATAGAAGTGAAGCTTTTCTGACACGATAAAAAACAATAAAATAAAGCCAATTAATGCCAAATGTAACTATTGTTTGAATGATTATTGTTATTAATGCTAACTTAGATATTCTTTTCATACCAAAAACCTCTATTTATTTTCTCTACTTCCTTAATTATAGCAAATTTTCATCTCTTTGTTAAATATTATATTAAAAAAAATACCACAATATGTGGTATTAATGTTAACAACAAGCACATCCTACGATAACTAATAAGATAAATAAAACGAGAATAATCGCATAACCATAATCGCCAAAATTAGCCATAAAACCTGACATATAAATCCTCCTATACTTTTATTAGTATATCATATGAAAATTAGGCTTAGGATAAACATTACATTTGCCTATCATATTTTAATATATACGTTCTTCACTTAACTGAATAACTCCACAGGCGATACTCATACCAGAGTTTCCACTAGGTTCAGTTCTATAATCATCAGGATTTTCGTGAATAATAACTGCTTTACCAATTATTTCATCAATTGTAAATTTATTCGTGAAAAAAGTCATATATGCTACACCATTATTCGAAAATAGTGATGGAAGATCACCAGCATGATTTCCGTGTGGTTGATTATTAGGATTATAATGTTTACCAGCATTCATAAATGGCTCATTTTCATTACCAGTACAATCTCCGAACTCATGAATATGAAAGCCATGAGGTCCAATCGGAGGATTTCCTGGTGTATAATTAGGTAATCCCTCTACATATACATTTACCATTACTCCTTCTGGTATCTCCTCGAAGAAAACTTCTCCATAAATATTAGGATATTTAGGACTACCCTTTAATATGGCAAAAGCACCTTTAGGTATAAACTGAAATTCCATACTTCACCTCGAACTCATTATATTGTATATTATGATTAGATATAGTTAAAGGTCATAAAAAAACTCATGAAACATTTACTTAATGAATCATGAGTTTTTATTATTAAATTAATTACTTTTCATAGTGAGTTTTGATATAATCTCTTCCTGCTTCTATTGCTTTATCATTAATACCTAAGAGATGAGCCTTAGCTTCACCAAATGATTTCTTTAAGATTTTTAAAATGATTTCTTTTTCAAATAGCTTAGTTATTTGTAGATAAGCACCAATCATAATCATATTAGCGACACGGCTATTACCTAGTTCCAAAGCTATTTCATTAGCAGGTATATAATAAGCATTAATATCATCTCTATGAATTTTTCTATCAACTAGAGAAGAATTAATCAAAATTCTTCCACCAGGTTTAACTTTAGATTCAAATTTATCTAAAGAAGGATTATTCATAATAAAGATGGTGTCAGCTTTTGAAATAACAGGAGAGTTAACTGGTTCTTCAGATATAGTAACTGAACAGTTAGCAGTTCCTCCTCGTGTTTCAGGACCATATGATGGATACCAAAGAGTATTTAGATTACTATCATTAGCAGCATAGGCTAATAATTGACCCATTAACATAACTCCTTGTCCACCAAAGCCAGCACATATAACTTTTTCATTAATCATTATTTATCATCCTCCTCTGGAGATCTAAAGTTTCCAAGTGGATAATATGCTAACATATTTTCTTTAGCCCAGTTCAAAGCATCTTGAGGTGTTTTACCCCAGTTTACTGGACAAGTAGAGATAAATTCAACTAAAGAGAAACCTTTACCTGCCATTTGTATTTCAAAGGCTTTCTTAACAGCGCGTTTTGCTTGACGAACATGGGCTGGGTCATGTACAGACACTCTTTCTATGAAAGTGGCACCTGGAATAGCTGCTAATAATTCGGAAATTTTAATAGGTTTACCACAATGAGCTTCACTACGTCCAAATGGAGAAGTTGTTGTCTTTTGACCAACTAGAGTAGTAGGAGCCATTTGTCCACCAGTCATTCCATAAATAGCGTTATTTACAAAGATAACGGTAATATTTTCGGAACGATGAGCAGCATGAACGATTTCTGCTGTACCAATAGAAGCTAAATCGCCATCACCTTGATAAGAGAAAACGATATTATCAGGGCGAACACGTTTAATACCAGTAGCTACGGCTGGAGCTCTACCATGTGCAGCTTGTTGCATATCACAATTAAAAAATTCATAATTCATTACTGAACAACCAACAGGGGAGATACCAATCGTTTTATCTAGGATCCCTAATTCTTCAAGTACTTCAGCAACAATACGATGGATGATCCCATGCGTACAACCAGGGCAGTAGGAAAATTCTTTCTTTGTTAAACCTTCAGTTCTCTTGAAAACGATGTTACTCATTATTTCAACCCCCCTAACATATCTTTTACAGCTTTAACGATTTCTTCTGGTTCTGGTAACATACCACCAGTTCTTCCGAAGAAGCCTATAGGAAGTCTACCGTTATTAGCTATTTTTACATCATCAAGCATTTGACCTGTGCTTAATTCACAACATAAAATACCTTTAACAGATTTTGGGATTTCATTAAACGCTTTTTCAGGGTAAGGCCATATAGTAATTGGTCTTATTAAACCAACATTAATACCTTCATCTTTTAAGATCTTAAGAGCACTACGCACGATTCTTGACATTGTACCATATGCTACAATAACTAGCTCTGCGTTTTCCATATTAACTAGTTCATATCGTTGTTCTTTTTCTTTCATCATTTGATACTTTTTAGCTAGTTTCAAACTATGGTTTTCTAGATCTTGCGCATCTAAAAATAAAGAATTAATATTTACAGGAGGACGTTTACCATTAGTTCCAGTTGTTGCCCAAGTCTTTTCTTCAAGCTTAATATGAGGAACTTCGACATCTAAATCAACTGGTTCCATCATTTGTCCGATAAGTCCATCACATGCTATCATAACAGGGTTACGATAATAATCTGCTAAATCAAAAGCCTCTTTAATAACATTTACTGTTTCTTGTAAATTTTCTGGAGCAAAGGCCAATACATAGTAGTCTCCATTTCCACCTCCACGAGTAACTTGTTTATAGTCAGCTTGTGAAGGTTGAATTCCACCTAGTCCTGGTCCACCTCTCATAACATTTATAATAACCGCTGGTAGTTGTGCTCCAGCAAGATAAGTAATCCCTTCTTGTTTTAAAGCGATACCTGGTGAAGATGATGAAGTCATTACTCTAGCACCAGCTCCACTAGCACCATAAACCATGTTAATTGCAGCTACTTCTGATTCAGCTTGTAAAAATACGCCCCCATTTTCTTGCATGTGTTTTGCTAAATATTCTGGCAATTCACTTTGAGGAGTAATTGGATACCCAAAGAAAGCTTTACATCCAGCTTTAATAGCTGCAAGTGCCATAGCTTCATTCCCTTTCATCATTACTTTAGCCATGATAACCTTCTCCTTTCCTTTTAAATTATAATCTTTCCACTGTTATGACGACATCTGGACACATAAGTGCACAGCTTGCACATCCTATACATTTTTCTGGTGTATGAATTCTCATCGGTTGATATCCTTTTTTGTTAACAAAATCTTGAGACAATTCTAACAAACCATATGGACAAGCATGAATACAAAGACCACACCCTTTACATCTATCAACATCGACGATGATTCTGCCTTTTGCCATTTTCTTACCTCCCTTAGATTTACAACCAATCACTGCGAAGTGAAAGATTTATTATGAATTTTTCACCACTTACTTCATCTGGTAATTGTTGGATAATATTATCTAATGCTGAAACATAAAGAATTGGTTTTTGTGTTTTTTGACTAACTGTTTTTAAAATTTGATCAGCATAAATAATATCTTCAACAGTGGTTTGTCGTAAAAAATTACTATTATTAATATACCCTTTTATAGTTAAACCGCTTTCTAGTTCTAAGGTCTTTTCCATTGCGATAATTTTTTCGACATCACTTGTTTCTGGTCTATATACATTTACTATCATATACATTTCATAATCACGCTTTTTAATCTCATCTGTAAACTGCTTAAGTACTCTAATACCAACATTATCTCCACCACAATCAATAATCAAATTTCTTTTGTTTTGCATAATTTCTCCCTTTATTGCTGGTGATATATAAGGCATATCAAGTCCTTTAACAGAGTTTAAAGTGTCAGATAAGACATCTATCCCTAAATTACTTAGGGATAGTCTCATCTCTCGTGATCTGAAATATGGATTTACAATATCTAAATCTGCTAAGCACACAGATTTGTTTTCCTTTTTTAATCTGCGGGCAAAATTCACAGAAAATTCCGATTTACCGCTACCGTAATGTCCAACAATAATGTAAATCTTATTATTCATATCAATATATAATTATTTAATATAATTACTTCTTACATTCTTAATAGTAGCAATACGTTTTTCTGCTAATCTGTCGGCAGCTTTGGCTGTAGAAATGTTTTCTTCTTTAGCAATCTTATAAACTTCTAATAGACGATTATAAATATTCTTAACTTTAGCAGTAGCTTCATTTACATCATAACCAATTAATTCTTGGTAAACATTGATTACACCACCAGCATTTATTACATAATCTGGAGCATAAAGAATACCTTTTTGTTGTAGAATTTCACCATGACGTTCTTCTTTTAAGACGTTGTTAGCTGAACCAGCAACAATCTTACATTTTAGTTGAGGAATAGTGTCATCATTAATAGTTGCACCTAATGCACAAGGAGCATAAACATCACATTGTACACCATATATTTCATCTGGTTTAACAACAGTTACTTTAAAGTCTTTAGTAACGTTATCAATATTAGCTTGATTAATATCAGAAATAATGACATTAGCACCTTCTTCTACTAAATGTTTAACTACATAATAGCCAACATGTCCAACACCTTGAACTGCTACAGTTAATCCTTTAACTGAATCTGAACCAAATTTTTCTTTACATGAAGCTTTAATACCTACATAAACACCTAGAGCTGTAAATGGACTTGGGTCACCAGAAGTCTTTCTTAAGCCTACAACATATTTTGTTTCCATCATTACATGATCCATATCTTCAACACTGGTATTAACATCTTCTGCAGTAATATAACGACCATTTAGAGATTGAACATAACGACCTAAAGCACGGAAATAAGCTTCTGATTTAACTTTGCTAGCATCACCAATTAATACTGTTTTTCCACCACCAATATTTAAACCAGCAGCAGCATTTTTGTAAGTCATACCACGAGCTAAACGAAGGGCATCGATTACCGCATCTTCTTCAGAAGCATAATTCCAAAGACGAGTTCCACCTAATGCAGGTCCTAATGTAGTATCATGAATACATGTGATACCTTTTAGTCCAGTTTCTTTGTCATAGAAATAGATTAGTTGTTCATAGCCATATTTAGCCATATAATCAAACTTATTCATATTATTCCTCCTAAAAAATTTATTTCATAAAAATATTATAACATTAATTTACAAAAAAAGAAAGCGTTTTCTTAAATTGAATATGGGAAAATTTATGATTATTTTCACAAATAAAAACTGGGAAAAAAGTCAATCATTATTACTTATGCCTAAGCAAAACATAGATTTTTATCATATTTTATATGTGAAAATAATAAAAAGGAGCATCGAGTATGTATTATACAACTTATGAATATCCAATGTATGAATTTGAATCAGAAAATGATCGTTTTGTTCCCTTTACCTTAGGATTAGGTTTAGGTTCCTTTGGTTTTGGTTTTCCATTCTACGGTAGACGTCCTTTCTTTAACCGTCCTTTCTTTCCACCATTTTATGGTAGACGCCGTTTCTATGGAAGACCATGGTGGTATAGACGATACTGGTAAAAAAGCGTGGAAAAATCCACGCTTATTTAATTATATACTTTTTTGGATAACAATTTAGCAAAAATGTAAAATACATACATAATTACTAATCCAAAAATAGCTAATAGAAGTAAATATATAGGATTGAAGGTAATTCCTAATACTTCATATGTCTTTCCTAATTTATAAAACATTTCTAAAGGTGTTCCACCTTCTGGCTTAAAGGAGTAAAAATAATTTGCATCAGTATTAGTAAAGGCAAAGATATGATTAAACCAACTATTTATAAAGACCGATAAAATAAACATTATACCTACAATTATATACATCTGTTTTAAAGCTTTTTTATCAATTTCAATAATACGCACTAATAACATATATAATCCACCAGCAACAATTAAGATATGACCAGCTATATAAGCTATTCCTTGAATATTTAGAATATTTTGATAATTGGTTAGAGAATCTGCAAAAATCAAGGAAACTAACGCACTTGGAAAGTTTAGACACCAAGCAATAGCACCAATTACTTTTGCTTTCTTTAAACTAGCAAATAACATCATAAAGTTGGCCATATGACAAACTTGAAATGGTATGGCTTCTGGATTTAAAGCCCTTCTAGTATATATCATATAAATTGAGCGCATAAGTAGAATTATTACCATTAAGACTGATAGAATGATAGCGACAATTTGCTTAGTTTTATCACTTTTATGACGAAATAAAATGTATAGTATTAAGGCTATTATAAAGGGAGAAAACATCATAAAATAATGTAATGTACTCCACATTGTGAATGTTGCTTTCATTTACTTTACCTCATTTAATTAATCTATTTCCCTGAAACTTGTAAACTCTTTATCTTTATAGATGGTGTTCCTATTTGCTCATTAGTAAAGATTAGATCATCTCCTACTAATTCCACATTGTTTAACATATCTAAGAAATTACCAGCAATTACAATCAAAGTAATAGGTCTAACAATTTTTCCATCAAGGATTAAAAATCCTGATGATTGTAAACTAAAATCACCTGATACAGGATTTACACCAGAATGTAGTCCTGCTACTTGGGTAATTAAAACTCCTTCAGAAATCGATTTTATCATATCATCTAAACTAGTATTACCTTTTTGCACAAAGAGATTTGTACTACTTACTGTTATTGGTGAGTTTAAACCTTGTTTAAAACCATTACCAGTAGATTTTGCATTTAAAGCATGTGCCGTTTTTAAATTATGTAAAAAAGTATTAAGGACACCATTAGTAACAATTTCTTTTCGATAACATGCTACTCCTTCATCATCAAAAGCATCTTGTGAAAAAGCTTCATCTGATAAAGGATCATCAATAATCGTAATCATATCACTGACAATCTTTTGCCCTAGTTTATCTTTTAATAAAGTCATTTTCTTTAATACCGCTTCACCGGTAAACATCGATTGAAAAGCACCTAAAATACTTGCAAATACTTCATTTTCTAATATGACAGGATACTTCTTGGATTCTATCGGTTGAGCATTTAAAAGACTCACTGCTTTATTAACAATATTAGTTGCTAATTTATCAATATCAATTTCCTTAAAATCATTTACAATTAAATAATCACCATTTGATTTAACATCACTATTATCCTTAGCTACAGCTGAAGCATATATCATACAGTAACTATTTGATTTTTTTAGATATAACCCTTTAGAATTTTGAATTATAGTATCAACTTTCGTCTCCCGATATATGCAATTACCAACGCTTGTAATACGAGGATCTTTAGCTTTAATAGCATTTTCTAATCTTTTCAACAAATCAATTTTTTCTTGTGGTGAAATTTCTGAGAAATTAGCCTCAATTTTTTTGATTTGTGGATAATTTTCAGAGCCCTCATAAATAAAACTTTTTTCTTTACTAGTTAATATATTAGCATTATCAATTAATTTTTGAATTATATAATCAATATTATCATCATTTAAATTCTCACTACTCACATATCCCATTTGACCATTATAGATTCCTCTTACCGCAATACCAGTGGTATTATGTAAGACATTCTTATCAACGATACCATTAAATAAACTGATATTTAAACCTTGATTATGTTGATAATATATTTCAATTTCAGAAATGTTATTAGCTTTAGCTTTTTGAATTAATAAATCAAAGTTCATTATTTTTTGCCTCCTTTTCCACCCACGGTAATATTCGTTAGTCTGATTGTTGGTTGCCCGACATCAGTAGGAATATAACCACTAACCGAACCACACATACCGTGTCCAGTAGATAAGTTATCAGCAATCATATCAATATTCTTTAAAATATCAGCACCATTACCTACAAGTGTTGCTCCTCTTACAGGTTTAGTTATTTTACCATCCTCAATCATATATCCTTCGGTAACCGCAAAGTTAAACTCACCTGTTGCAGTATTAACAGAACCTCCACCCATTTTCTTCGCAAAAAAACCATATTTGGTACTTGCGATAATTTCTTCAAATGTGGAATTACCATTAACAAAGAAGGTATTAGTCATACGAGAAGTAGGAGAATAACGATAAGATTGGCGACGGGAAGATGCGGTTATATCACATTTCATTTTTCGAGCATTACGTTTATCTACTAAATAGCTTTTTAAAATACCATTTTCAATTAAAACATTACGTCTTGTCTTCGTTCCTTCATCATCAATATTTGCTGAACCCCAATAATTAGGCAATGTACCATCATCAACTGCAGTAACAATACTGCTAGCTATTTTTTGACCAAGCTTACCAGAGAATACAGAAATACCTTTAGCCACACTAGTAGCTTCTAAAGCATGTCCACAAGCTTCATGTAGAATTACTCCACCAAAGCCATTATGAATAACTACAGGTAACATTTGTCCTACCATTTCCTCAGCTTCTAACATTGTTACAGCACTTTTTGCTACTTCTTGAGCAAAGCTCTTTAAATCACTATTATCAAAGATTTCTAAACCTTGATTTCTTCCAATAGAATCCGATGCACTTTGCATCACACCATCTTTACTAGCAATAACCCGAAGTGTTAAACGTACATGGTGTCTTGTATCCGTAACCATTTTTCCTTCAGAATTTATAATTGTTACTTCTTGATTATGATCCCACATGTTAGCGATAACTTGAGTAATATGCTTATCATAGTTACTAGCAACATCATATACTTCATGTAAATACTTAGCTTTCACTTCATTAGAAACTTTTCTAGGATCGATAATTGCCACATGTTTATTATCTATTTTTTCTTCAACTAAATCAAACTCCATATTTAATTTTTCATAATTAAAAGATTTAGCAAGAGAAGTAGCAAGGTTTAATAAACTATCGAAACTGATGTCATTTGTATATCCATAAACTTCTTGATCTTCATGTAAAATTCTAATACCAGCACCATAGATAAAACTAGTGTTAGATTTACTGATATTACCATCGCTTAATTCTAAATCATTTTGAATCGTATTTTCTAAAAAGATTTCCGCAAAATCCCCTCCTGTTTCTAAACAGGCTAATAATATTTTTTTAGCATCTTCTTTATTTAACATTCCAACACTCCTTTCACCAAGATTAGTATACACTTATTTAAACATAAAGTCTATAAAAAAAAGAGTATTAAGAATACTCTAATACTCTTTTCTCTTAATCATTCACATAAACTTTACGAATATAATTAGATGTCATAAGCTGTAATAATCCACCATACCCCATTCGAAAATCTATTATATCCCCTAATTGATAATTTGCTTGTGTTACATCTAAAATTAAATGGTCACTACTAGAACCTAAAATATTAATTCTATCATCTATAGGCCAAATATTGGTATGATATACATCTTGCTTACCAATACCTAATATGGCTCTTTTCATTAACCCTTTATCCTCATATTCTACCTTTTGACCAAAAGCATCTACTCCCCTCTCACCAAATGGAAGTGATGGTTTAGTCTTTAATTCAATAATTTGTGCTTTTAAAGTAAATACATCTTGAAAACAAAAATCAAGATTCGTTTCATAAGCTGTCTCCCGTCCTAAGTAAAATGCTTCGCCAATTCGTAAACTATTAATACCAATTGGCATTTCTTTTTTAAATAAAAGATGTAAACTAGAAGAATTTCCCCCTGAAACGATTTTCAGTTTCATATTAAAAGTAGACTCAATCTTTTCTTTTATTTTAACTAAAATGCTTAAATTATTATAAGTTGGTATTATTGAACCATAACAAGTTAAATTTGTTCCTATTCCCACTAACTCGATATTTTCGAGTTTCAAAATCTTATCTATAATTGATAAATAATCACTTTCAAACCAAATACCTTCCCTTAAATCACCCAAATCAAACATTAAAATTATTTCATGGACTTTATTTAACTTTTCAGCGGTTTTATTTAACGCCATAATTGTCTTAAGTTCTGAATTTAATGAAATATCACAATATTTAACCAC